>JBCDHL010000374.1:0-1979 GCA_038750095.1 Chlamydiota bacterium | reverse complement strand
GGTAGTACTGCAACAATTGTTCTGTGTATCGTTTAACATTTAAATTTGAAAGATCGCTTGCTAAGGTGAGTGTATTAATGTCTTCTAGTGAGGCAATATATGCTTTTTTGATCTCACTACGAGTTGAGAGAGAGATCTCATTTTTTGGATCAAATATTTGCAACCACAATGTAAAAAAGTGATGTTGAATCGTGTCTTTACAACTAGAGGCAAGGCTGCGATGAAGCCTTTGATGGGATTCCTTTTGGTAATTAGAGAAGTAAAGCGCTTGCTTAAGGACATCGTTATTTATCTTAAAATCATTTTGAGAGTAGTCTAAATGTGGATGAGTCGCTAGTTCGCGATCTTGATTATAAACAGAGTAATATTTTCCTGCGCTACGCATCCCTGTTTTTTGATGAATACGTCCAGTCCTGCCTTTAACCTGTTTTTCGTTTGTAGATGAGCTAATTGTTGTATTGATCACAACGAGTTGTTTTGCAGTACTTAGTTTAATATCAAATCCACGGGTCACGAGACCTTCTGTAGCAATTAATATACTGTTTGAGTTACCGCATTGTTTTTCGATGCTTTCCAATAAAGAATCATCAATCTTCTCTAGTCCGGCATGTAAACAAACTAACTGACTGTTTCCATTTTCTTTAAGGTACTTATGCAAGCCTTCAGCTTCGTCGATATCTTTAACAACAATGAGAATAGAGCGTAACTTCTCTATTTTTCTTCTTCCTACGGTATATTTTTGACAGAGTTTGTGAATGTAACTGTAAACTTCCTTTTGGCTGTTACAGTATTTTGGTGGATAGTCTAAACGATTGGTTTTCTCTTTCTTAGGGAATTTTATGAAGTCGAAATTATATTCTTCCTTCATTTCCTGCTGTTCGGTATTTGAACCTATCGTTGCACTCAGGGCTACGATATGACCCGTACTTTTCATCCACTTTAGAAGTGCTCTTGGGCTCATTGTAGAGTATGGATGAGACTCTGACTTAATTGGGAAATTGTGATGACCACTTTGTGCTTGTAGTTTTTTGGACTCCCACATTAGACGTCCATGTAACGCTTGTTGGATCAATCCACTAAAAGTTACGTTGGGGGGCATGGCTTTATCATTAATCAAAACAGCAGCATAATCATGTTGCTCCTTTGCATTTTCTTGTGTTTTGACGATAAAATGTTTCTTTTCTTTTAAAGTCTGTGCTTGCCAGGCTGCTTCGGCATAGGAAGGAAGCTTTGCTAAAAATACAGGATCATTTTTCACCCCCTTTGATGAAGTAGAGTAATGAGAGATAGCATCTAGTAGTTGTTCAACAGTTACACAGTGTTTGGGCTGGACTTTCTGTGTATGGATATATTCTGCAAGGGCCTCAAAGACCCATCCATTCGGATCATTATCAAGGTTACCTTCAATTTGATTCAAATTGTTGTCGGTATGGTTGTGGAGTATGGTCTCGTCAGCTTCGTCGAGAATAAATGACATGTCCTTTAAATCTTTACCTCGTTCAATTAAGCTTTGTTGTCTAATGAGGGCAAGATTATTAAATTCGAAAAAGGCGATATCGCCGAATTCAGGAATCTCCTTTTCCTTGATTTTTTTCCTTAAGGTGTTCATGGCTAGTGTGAACTTATAATTTTCTGCACTGTGATACCCAGATTCCAATCCTAGGTTTTGAAATAATTTTGAGTACGCGTTTGCATCTCGAACTGCTAAAGATTCGCGGTGGGTAACGATGGCTGCTGTTTTCCCATCCAACCAAGAAAGAAGTGCTAGAATAATTGCCGTTAACGATTTTCCTTCACCTGTTGCAAGTTGAAGAAACAGGGCACTAAAATCCAAGCCACTTTGCTTATAGTTTAAGTGAGCGAGTATGGTTAACATCTGAGTAGGTGTCGGCCATATCAGAGCCGGTTTTTGGCTATTTTTATAAATAGCTTCTCTTATTAAAGCTAGTGCCGTCAGTTTGTATTCATGAGTTTTTTTG
>JBCDHL010000373.1:0-2094 GCA_038750095.1 Chlamydiota bacterium | reverse complement strand
TGAACTTCCAGCAGCAAATCTTAAAAAGTTTTCTCCAATGGCAACCACATCAGCATTATTCGAAAATATGCGCATCATCTGCGCTGGAAAAAACAACATAATGACAGCCCCTACAGACATGATCTTTATTCCAAACTTCAAAGATTCTTTAACCGTTTCAGTGATTCTATCAAAGAACCTTGCACCATTGTTTTGACCGATAATCGAAAGTGTTGCAATGTTAATACCAACAGTGGGAAGAAAGAAGATTTGTTGTATCCTCATTCCAATGCCAAAAGCTGCCACAGCACTTGTTCCAAAAGTTTTTACATAGTATGTGATAAAGAAAATTCCCAAAGCTATAGACATCATATTCATAGAAGCTGGAAGACTTTGCCGGATAATTGCACTAAATGCTTTTAAGTTCGGTACGAAATCCCAAAGTTTCACCCCCTTCAAATACCCATCTCTGATCACTTTTCCTAGGACATAGATATCAGTAAAAAACATCGTGACAACTGTTGCAAAAGCAATACCGCGTAATCCCATGGGGGGTAGGCCTAATCCACCATAAAGGAACCATGGATCCAAAATGCAATTAAAGATAAATCCCAGAATTAAGCCATTACGCATGGTTTTCGAATTTCCATGCGCCAGCAAAATTCCATTGCCTGACGCACTCAAGACAAAAAAAATGGCTCCAAAAAAAATCACGTCTATATAGGTCAGAGCAAGGTCTAGATATACCCCACTCGCTCCCAAAAGCTCAAAAAGTGGAGGACTGACCATATACCCAATCCATGTAATCAATAGTCCAACAATCACACCAAAGGAGAGCGTCTGAGCCTTGTACAGATGTACCTCATCTGCTTTTTTAGCCCCTAATGCATTGGATATCAATGCCGAAGAACCCACAGCAATGCCAGCGTCTGCCGCGATAATAATAAAAAATATAGGAAAACTAATAGACAAAGCTGCCAAGGCGTCAGTAGAAATCCTTCCAGAAAAAAAAGTATCAACAACATTGAACATCGTGTTGAAGAAAAACCCTACACTTGCTGGAATAGCAATATTACGCAGATGTAGTTTGATGCTTCCTTTTGTTAAATCCATAGCCCCCGCAGAGCCGTTTATACCGATCGTGATTTAAACTGTGGAATTTTGGCTTTGAAAAAGCCTCGTATCTAGGATATCGTAAGTCGATGAATATTATTCAATGTTGATCGACTTACGATATCCCAGCTACGAGAGATTTCCCTTTACCAAAAACTAAATTTTAAAACACCATCGGTAGAGCTCACTTCGGTATAACACAATGGAAATATTCAAGTATACCGATCGTGATTCAAAATTTGGAACGCTGTATAAAGAAAATATAGCTCCCGCGGTTGAACGATCGTAAGTTACCGAATATAAATTAATATGAGGTAGGTTACAATCGTTCAACCGCGGGGGCTCGAAGCCAAAACCTCAAATCTTCTACTTGTTTGAGTTTAGAGAGTCTAAGACATGGGGTAATAGCGAGCGCTTGCCCTATATCTAAGGTTTCACCATCTTTAGATTCGCTTCCTTTGGTCTTACAACACCCTCACAAGAATCAAAAAGGTATCCTGTATGTTTAGAGAGCAATAAGAATTCGTAATAACTTATTCCATCAAACATTTGGCTATTTTGGTGAACCTTTTTAAATAAACAGGATATTCCATACCTCACTCCGGATATAGCAATATCAAATATTTCCTTTACCACATTAATGATAAACTCGAGCCGTACAGTAAATTTTTCGAAAAGGTTCATTTTATCGATGACTTTAACTTTGAAGTTACCAAGTTCATGCACTCCTTGACTATCGACTAAAGCATCACGTGACTCAGTTGATGACTTGGGCAAGAAAATTCCTTTCGCCGAGTACCATGTCATCATAGCCGCTACTGTCATATCCTTAATATGTGCAGCAGACCACTCATTCAATATTTTTGACCTACCTAGATAGACAGCAGCTAGCAAAGAAGAAAAAATCGTTGTCGCAATTTTTACTATGGTCTGTGTGCCATCAGCTACTGCAGTACAAGCGCAGTATAATCTTAGAGAAAGGTTTTCACCAAAACTAACTCT
>JBCDHL010000372.1:0-2112 GCA_038750095.1 Chlamydiota bacterium | reverse complement strand
GGTTCTTCGCTTCCAGTAGTTTTCGCCGTAGTCAATGGTGAGCTGCTCTCCTTCCTGGATACGCCTCGTTGTCATGAATGCGATATGTGTAAGCCCTCGATCGACCATACATACCGGAATCAAATTTGGAATGTCACTGTGATTGACAAAACGTAAAATGTTCCCTTCATGCAACGCATCAACCACATATATTTTCATTGATAAAAATCGTGTAGGATAGTGAAAACAGTATGCGTTCGGATCTGAAGAGCACCTGTATAATTGACGAACAAGACCTGTATACTCTCCAACAAAATTATTTTCGTCGATCGATGTGTCAGCGAAGACACCATAGCCCAGTGTGTTATCAATCCAACGGATACTTAGGTCTGCTGTGTCGCCTTCAACGAGCTTATCTTGATACTGCCGACCAAGCCGGTGGGAATCTTGATTAAAAAATATAGAGTGATAATTCCAGGGGAATTTATTGATAGACCCATTGAGATCTTTATAGTTAGCAAAATGAAGCGTTTTCAAATAGCGAAATCCAAATGAATCTAGGAAATCTTTTTCTGAAAAAATTTTAACTTCTTTCTCATCAGGTAAAAGGATTTTGATTCCAATGGAATGTTCTTTCGGGTTGAAGATCTTGAGAATTTCTCTTTTTTGAAGAAATTGTGCGAGCTCATAGGCTGTAAAACCCATATTGTTGGCTTCGAAAAATAGCTCTTTATGAGCAGAAAGGTTCTGTGCCGCAGAAATATCATTGTCAATGACGGCTTGATGCAATGGGTTATTTCTACCCCTAGAAAAAATGCCCACCGGTACTACACTCCACTTGTAAGCCCACATTTTCAACTTAGTCATTTAAGGGAATAAAATCTAGATATACTGATCGTGTTTCAAAAATTGATTTTTAATAAAGATAAAGCTCCCGTTGTTGGCAATCTATAAGTCGATGAATATTAGTAATATTGATTGATTAGCGGCAAGCTACCTCTCTTCAATTCATAACTTACCACACAACTTTGGGTATCATTGGGCCTTCTGATATTAATGTGTGTTTTCTTTGGCGTAAGGAGCTACGATTCTGTTCGTACTTTCAATAGTCGCTTCTCCGCATCTTCATCGGATAAGATTTTTCCGAACTCTTCCCACTGAAGATCGGCGATATCTTGGTTGAAGTTTGCGACTTTTCCATCGACGTAATTATAACGAAGACCGGTGAAGGGAACTTGGTATTTTTCACAAATGACTTCAACTTCACGAATGTTGGACCATTTGTCATTGATGAATACGATATTGTTAGGTGTTTTTTCAATCAGATGCAAAAACTTAGCAAGAGCAACTCCTTTATGTGAGCCTGCAGTAAACAGAATACCTCCACGGAAGAGTACACCGTGATTGTTCATGAAAAATACCTCTTCCTGCGTAGGAGCTGTAACGGAAAGGTTGATGTGCAAAGAGTCTAATTGGAAGATTGTTCTCGTTGAAAGTCCTAACCCTCGAGTCGTTAACCCCATTAAAGTGTATCCTTCGTTTTGAAGGCGTTTAATTAACTCCGCAGTGCCTTCTTCAACAATCTTTACTTTTGTGATGCTTTGCACACTCATCCACTCAGATAATGATTGTTCCAAAGCGACCTGTTGATCCATTCCTTTAGCTTTATACTCTCCAATACGGTGGTAAAACCATTGGTCACTTCCAAGAGTTTGAGCTGGCTCCATTAGCGTATTGTCAATATCGAAAATAACCAGTGTCTCCGGATCAATATGATGGCGAATATCATGAATGGAATCTGCTTCAATGATTTCGGCTTGTACATAGGCTGCAAAAAAACAGAAAGTAATGGTTAGGCATCGAAAAATCTTGTTCATAGAGATCTCCAAAATGAGTAGGTTAAACGATCGCGTATCATCATTCATTTGGAGATAAAAGGCAACCCTGCTCACGATTGACTAATTAGCAATCTTTATAGTCAAGTGCCGCAGAGGAGTCTAAAAACTGTAGCATTTCATTTCGGTTTTTCTCCATATCGGCTTCTTTTTCCTCGTCCGGGTGCCAAGAGTCCAGCGATCTGTCGACATAGCTAAGGATATTGAGCAACCAATCCCCCCATGATGTTTTTTGTTG
>JBCDHL010000371.1:0-2196 GCA_038750095.1 Chlamydiota bacterium | reverse complement strand
GCGACAAAGTCACTAACTTTTACGATCAAACGATTTAAAGAAGTTTCCTTCCCTACTAAAAATTTTTTAACCTCTTCATTGTCCGTTTTAAACACTTTATGCTGCTCATTGTTTGTAGTATTGAGAAAAAATGTATTTTCACGACCTGAAGTTGTACCCTCCATATCACTCCCTTTTTTGAGAAGTCATTAATAAAAATAGTGACTTTGTTTATCTTAGTTGATTTTATTTTACCATTTCCGGGCATTAAAAGATAAATTATAAAAAAAAGAGTAAATAAAAAGTAAGTTTAGTTTTGTAGTTCAGTATAATCTTGTCTTGTCGTTGAGGCTTATGAAATTACGACGCTATATCGATCGTGATTCAAAATTTCAAATTTTGAAACACAATTTCTGTAACAGCGAAAATAATGTGGACGGAAGCGGATTTTCGGGTAGAATTTGATATTATTCAAAGAACTTTGGCTATACGTTCACCAGCATATGTAAAGATAAAATCTGCTCCGGCTCGTTTCATGGAGAGTAGAGATTCTTCAAACACTCTATTGGCATCGATCCACCCTTTTTTAGCAGCTGCCATAACCATAGAGTACTCTCCACTAACATGATAGATTCCTATGGGAAGTTTTGTTTGTTCCTTAACTTTGGTCAATACATCTAAATAGGCAAGACCGGGTTTAATAAGAAGCATGTCAGCACCTTCTGCTTCATCAAAAGCGCTTTCTCGTAGTGCCTCGAGAACATTACCAGGATTCATTTGGTAGGTTTTTTTATCGCCAAATTTTGGAGCTGATTCTAGTGCATTGCGAAAAGGACCGTAGAATGCTGATGCATATTTTGCTGCATAGGAGCAGATACCTACATTGGAGAATCCATGATTGTCTAATGTTTCTCTAATAGAAGCGACTCTACCATCCATCATATCACTAGGAGCGATGATGTCTGCTCCGTAATCTGAAGCAAGTAGGGACATCGTCGTGAGGATTTCTAGAGTTTCATCATTAAGGATGTTTCCTTCTTGATCGATGACACCGTCGTGACCATGGTTTGTGTAGGGGTCGAGGGCGACGTCTACCATGACGCATATTTCAGGATATTCCTTTTTGATTGCTAGGATAGATTGATGGAGGAGATTGTTGGAACGGATTGCTTCAGCACCATCCTGAGTCTTTCTTTCAATCGGTACTACAGTAAATAGATCGACTGCTTTGATACCAATTTCTAACAAGCTTTCAATTCGTTTTGGTAATTGGTCAACAGAATAACGAAAGACTTCTGGCATACTTGGAATTTCTTGGACCATGTTGTTCCCCTCCACAACAAAAACTGGTACGACAAAATCGGAGGGGTGAAGGCGATGTTCTTGCACGAGCTGACGGATGCTTTCCGACTGTCTATTACGTCTTGGTCGAAATGTCAAATTGGTTTTATGGCTTGGTTGTTTGAGCGTATCATCTATGAGCATGATTTTTCCCGTAATTTGCTTTGGTCTATAGCATCCAATGGTGCTCATTATAATAAGAAAAATCCTTTTTGAAAGAAATATTGAAGTTGTCATCAGTTGAATTCAAAAAAAAAATCGTTTATAGAGTTTTTTAAAACAGGAGTCGTGATGTCGGTAGAAACAGTTTCTAATATTCCTAACAGTCAAGCTAATGAATTGGTGGCAACTCCTGCTAAAGAAAATTTAAAAGTTCATACAGAGAAAATTTCTCAAGAAATATTATCTCAAGGTAAAGTTTCTGAGAGAACTCTCGTTGACACAAAACAGACAAAGAGGTTTGTCAGAAAAAAAACAATCACAGCGACTTCTGTTGCAAGTGTTGCTGTTGCTGCGGGAACAACATCGGCCGTTTCTGGGCTTGGAGCATTTGCTCTGCAACATGCGATCGGATTTTCTGTCTATCTTGCTTATTCACCTTCAAGTGCTTTATCACAGTATGCGGTCGCTCAAATGGCTGCTTCTATGTCAAATGCTATCGTATCTTAGACAGGTATTTCTGTTATTGCTAACGTTGCTTTGGGGATTTTGGTGACGTTATCAGTCATTTTTTTTGCGGTTATTATTTACAATCTATTTATTTCGAGATCTTCCGAAGACGAGCTCTCTCTTTTTCAGGTTATTGGTTGTACATTTTCAACAGTTTTTGGAAGGTTTTTCGCTGGTTGATATCATCTCGATTTTGTACATTTTCTG
>JBCDHL010000370.1:0-2202 GCA_038750095.1 Chlamydiota bacterium | reverse complement strand
GGTAATTGGACACCGGTGTTTTTCCGTAAGTATGAAAGCGATAAATCAAAAAAGAATATACCCTCTAAAAATCTTCTCAATGAAAGTGGTATTGGTTACCAAAAAAAAGAATTCCAAAATTTGTTAGGTAAAATCAAATATGAAAGCATGGCATATGCGCTTGCAGAGGGGAGGAGTTTTCAAGTAAACTCAAAAACTCACGGTTTATCTTCTGATCAGTATCGGGGGCTCTTGGCATGTTGGGAAATAGGAGATTTAGCTTCTGTTGAGGGTGAATGCATTCATGAAAGTTTTGGCTGGTTAACCCCTTTATGGGAGAATTTTCCGGGTTCATTGAAACGTACTTTTAATGCGATTTGTGAGATAGAAAAATTACCCTATCCTAGGTATTATAAAAATGGAAAAGAATCAAGCCCCTATTTACACTCTCTGCTTAAAACATTATTACATGAAAATAAACAACCGCTCCTTACCGAAATCACGGAATTAGTTGAAAAACGGTCAAGCCTTTTCTCAATGCTTATCCGAGATATTCTTTTCTGTAGTCAATCCTCTAATAATGAGAAAGTTGAAGATATAAAAGTAGTACTTGATATTTGTAACAGGTCAGAGCAGCTATCCGTAGTTGCTGAAGAAGTTTTTTACGAGCATCAGAGGGTTATTCCTGATGAAATTAGAGGTTTAAAGTTTAAAAACTCTACAATTAGAGACTCCATTAAAGAGCTATCTTTAAACTATAAAAATTCAGACAATACCTCTCACTTAAGGCAAAAAGTATTAGAGGTACTCGAGATCCGTCCTCATACGAATATATTAATTAAAGAAAAGGAATTAGCCCTTTGTTTAGGAGATTTTTCAATTAGAAAATCAGGTTTGGAGGGGTATGGTTTTCTTTCTGCGATGGAAATTTTTTACTGTTTTAAAGAAGTCCTTAATAGTGATTTGAGAGATAAACTAAAATCTCTTATTGAATGGCAAAAGCATATTTCTAAAACGTCAAGTTTCGATGACGATTCATGTTTTCAAAATATGGCTAACCAACTTAATCATAGCGGTTATCTATTAATGCCTTTTGGCTGGAAAAACTATCCAAACGGCGGTGGTCATGCCATGATAGTTGAGGCATTTATAACAAAGGATGGAACAGTATCTCTTCGTTTCCATAATCAGGGCGCGGGTGTTAATCATCACGATAGCCACGATGTTCCTTTTCGAAAAAGAAAAAGCACCTATTTTGAGTATAATTGTATCCCGCGTAATGTTGCGACATCACCTGCGTTTTGGATGATACTCATGGGGTACAAAGTCATGAACATCGCACAGGAAGTGCCATATGATGGGGATGATATATATAGTTGGATACGTTCCGTTATCCCTGGTGTTCCAGGTCAGGCGGTTAAGCAAGGAACGCCACAACAAAGTGGCACATGTACCTTTCAAACAATATTGGCCTTTATCAAGTCAAACTGTAGTGATAAAGAGTACGACAATATCATCCTACGTTTTAAATTTGGAGTCTTAGCTAGATATGAAGAAGACCTTAAGTATCGAAAACGACCGGAGATCGATTTGGTAACATCTCGAGTGTTAAGAGAGTTCAAGCAAAAACTCAAACACTCAGTAGAAGTACACCGTAGTGTGGGAACTATCAGTGAAAAAATTGCTGAAGTTCTTTTGCGTTATTGTTCGGCTCCACCTGTGACATCTGTGACTTCGGAGAAATCTGAAATGGCAGACCAGTTACATTCTACTTTCCAGCAAATGTCTATTAGTTTCATGAAAGACTCTCCTTGTTATTTAAGTCACGAAATCAGGTCAAAAGGAATTTCAAATATTTTTAATTTTTCTCCACTTGAGTCACCAGAGTTTCCAAAAAAAGCAAAAAATTTACATGAAGTCTTTACTGCTATAAAAAATACAAATAATTTTATTGCAACAAGTAAGAGCCCCAATCAAATTAGGGTTTTTTACATTATAAAGCTCATTCAATTTTTACCCTCACTGGTAGATATCAATAACCTTTGCACCCAGTTTGATAGTCAAGCAAATGTGTCAGATGTGTTAAAGTCGCTTCGAGACTTGATCCGTTTTCACCTATGGAGCCGTTCTATTAATGGTATCCCTAACCCTCTTATCAGAGCTTATTTATTTGAATTAGGGAATATTTTGGTAAGTTTTACCTTAGGACAGGTCGGGACGAAG
>JBCDHL010000369.1:0-2211 GCA_038750095.1 Chlamydiota bacterium | reverse complement strand
TGACTATCAAGCGTAATTTCCAATTTCATTCAGTATAAGTTTTTTTGTTTTTAAATTGAGTTGATTTGGGTCCCTTCGAATCCGAAGGAGTATACATTTTCTGGGTGAAGTTAACTCTGTGTAGTTTGAATGATATTCATGATCTGATAATCCATCCAGCGTAAACCGTAATCTCTTCCTGACCAGCTAAGAAACCCCATATGCCCCCCATTGGTAGCACACCAAAGTGTGGTTGTGTCAGACCAAGAAGCGTCACTTATTGCACGGTGATCAATGACTGGGTCATTTCTAGCGTAGAGAATGTCGCACGGAATTTGAATGTTAGAAAGGTGATACTTGGAGCTTGATTGTTCATAGTAATCGAAAGCTCCGTTGAATCCCCAAATGACAGAGGTATATTTTTCATCGAATTCGATAAGATTCATTTTTTGGTGTATGTGAATTGAGGGTAAATCAGGAAAGTGTTGGTGGTGAAGTTTGACTTGTTCACACAAACTTTTCATGAAATATTTTTGGTAGACTCTATTTTTTTTTTGTTGGATTAACTGCGCACTGTTCATCAAGTCTATAGCGGGACAGACACCAATGGCATGGGAGATTAGTGGTTGTGCTGCAGATCCTAACTCACCAACAAGTTTTAAAATAATATTTCCACCTAAGGAAAAACCTATCAGAGAGATGTTTGAATGAGGGAACTCATTTTTGAGAGACCTTACAACCCGCAAAACATCTCGGCTGTTTCCCCCATGGTAAGAAAGGCGGGCGAGTCCTTGTCCCGATCCACAGCCTCGTAGATTTACGCGTACAGTACGATATCCAGCTTTAACGAGTCTAGGGACAAGCCTTTGCAGGTAAAGAGACTTGTATGATCCGCCAAGCCCGTGTACCATCACGATTGTGGGATCAGAGCTATTCCATTCATTACTCTGAGAAATTTCGCAGCAAAGTTGATCTCCGTCTGATAGAGAGATGATTTTTTGAGTACTATCTAGGATTTTTCTTGAGCGGCCGAAGCTTCCTAGAATCGTTTGCAAATGGCCCGATTTTAACATAAATGGGGGCGCTACATGAAGTTGTTTAAATTTAACCATTATTTTCAAACACGATCGGTGTAATTCGGTAAATTTTGCTCTTGATTTCATCTTATCGAATAAAGGAAATAAGACAAAGCACTTAGTCGCGAAAAAATAGGTTGATAATTTCTTAGATAAGAAAGACTATATACTTATATATCAAATGTGATGAGGAGATCGTATGTATAGATGGATGGTAATACTCGCATTATTGGTTCAAACTACTTGGATGGGAAATGCTTTTGCTTCACCAGATTATGATGAGGGCATGAAATACTTCACCCCTCTCACCGAAGAAGAGGTACAAAGCATCGACTATATTATTTCTACACTATCGAATAAGTCAACCTTGAGCCTTTTAAGATACAGAAAGCAACTTGAAATAGCAGGATCCAAAACCGTAAATGTTCATCCTTTACGCTTTTGGAAGCAGGTTCTTAGTGATCAAAACTTAAGAAGTGGATTGCCAAAAATGGGCAGTATACCAAGAAAACAGCTCATAAATGATTTCGCTATTGCCTTTGACGCTGTGAATCGAAGCGGCTGGATGAGAGAGGAGTACATAGAAGATTTTTGTATTGCTACCGGGGTACCCAAAGAGGTTTTTTATTCTTATGCGCAGCAGGGTAAGTGGGCTGATTTTCTAGGTAGCTTTTTTAAATATTCCTAAAATATGATGATAGTGTTGGAGAAGTTATGAAGCGCTTAAACTTTTTTAAATTATTTTTTTTGCTTATATTGACGTATTCCTTTGTCATTCAAGCGGAGGATTATGCCCAATCAAAGCAATACGAAACAGCAACTTTTGCAGGTGGCTGCTTTTGGTGTATGGAGCCTCCTTACGATCAAGTCGATGGTGTTGTAGAAACAATAGCTGGGTATACAGGGGGACACACAAAAGACCCTACCTATGAACAAGTTTCAGCTGGTGAAACGGGTCATGCAGAAGTCGTAAATGTAATTTATGATCCAAAAAAGGTTGATTATGAGACGCTACTAAAGATCTTTTGGAAAAATGTTGACCCAACAGTTAAAGATCAGCAGTTTTGTGATCGTGGTTCTCAGTATCGTTCGGCCATCTTTTACCATAATGATGAACAAAAAAAGTTGGCTGAGGATTCAAAGAAAGATTTGAAAG
>JBCDHL010000368.1:0-2243 GCA_038750095.1 Chlamydiota bacterium | reverse complement strand
GCAGAAGGAATAGTCAAACTCTATCAGCATGGACTTCCTTACGATGGGGATAGTAAGGTTCTTCACGAAATACTTTTCAAAAACGCTTGGTGTGCCATAGACCTCGCAGAGGGAATAGCAAAACTAAGTGAAAAAGGATTTAGTTATAAGGGAGAAAGCAAGGTGTTTTATGAGGCGTTGGAGAAAGATGTTGATTTTAGAACGGAATTTTCTACTGTTATTGGATTATTAACACCGTATGTACAAAAAGAGTTTTTGTCTCTACTACAGACTATACATTCTAAAGAAAATCACTTTTTAGAGGAGAATGCTTCAACGGTTGTGTTGTCTTTATTCTCAACTATCGTTCAGCATTATTTCATCATGGGAAAAGACGCAGGCAAACTATTCAACCAAGCTCTAACGGCTGGGTTACCTGGCTTAAAAAGGTACTGCAGCCAGTTTATTTTACATGCATATGAAGATAATCAAAAACTATCTAAAATATACAGCTCATTGAGTAGTCATCATACCCCTGAAAACACAAAAGATAACTTCCAGACTTTTTTCCTTTTATTGAGTGCTTCATTTTTCCTGATACGCAAAAATCAAATAAACCTTCCGATTAGCGACGATGAACTTGCTAATCTTCTAAGAGAGTGTACAGAGTCTCAGCAAAATTTAATCGAAAGGATACAAATTCTAACCAAAGTATTAGCCGAAAAACTTTTTATTGGTAAAACTCAGTCTCAGTTGGATACTCAACAACTTGGCAAAATAACCGAAAAAATAGATTATTCACAACTTTCCAAACTTATTTTAGCTAGTAACTATATATCAAGCGATAGATATAAGGATGTATATTTTAACCTTCTGAACTTATATTTGCTTGGAGATGGTGAAGAAGATGTTAAATTTTTTTTACGTGACACACAGCAGGCTTACACATTGGGAAAGGAAATAGCCAATCATAACAAAAATATTCATAACTTATTAAGGAAAAATGGAATAGTCAACCAAAACAAACCGGTTCTTTCTGCTACTGAGTATTCAGAAAAATTACTTTTCACTCTGGATGACGGAGATCATATTGTGGATAGTTCGAAAGAGAAAGAAGTAAGAGGAGAGTTGCTAAAGAGGATTTCTTTGTCTGAAGGTGATCAACTGAAAACCTCTGTCGATGCTTTGGAAAAAACTTTACCCATGACCGAGGAGTTTAGGAAAGTAAAAAAACAACTCACCAACACTTCCAAGGAACTAGATAAGCTAAAAAATTCTTACTCTGAAGAAAATGAGAGAGAAGTTTCTAAATGCTTGGAGCGATTGGAAAAGTGTCGAAAATCGTTATTTAAAATAGATAAAAGGAGTGTCAAAAACATCACTTCAGATGCCGATGGTCTGTTTAATTCTTATCACGAATTCCTTGAACATTTTTTTAATCTGTATGATGAGTATAAAGTGACAAGTCAATCCTTCTCTCAAAACATTGAAAAAAAATCTAGTAAATTGAAGTCTCGTTACTTTCAAGTTGAACAAATTTCAAAGTATAACATTGATACCCTATTTTTAGGTAACCATGTGAGCTGCTGCTTGGGGGTTGGATCTTCGCAATTTAGCGCCATGGTCCAAAGAATTTTGGATGAAGCTATGCTTTTTCATGCGGTTCGTGATTTAAGGTCTAACAAACCTGTTGCCCTAATATGGCTTTACTTTGCAGAGTCTGACGACGGAAAAGTTAGGCTTATAGCAAACTTTTTTGAGATTAATAGATCCTACGCTGAAGAACCTATTTATAAACAAGGGTTTTTACAAGGATTATTACTTTTCACAGACCGTTTCTGTAAAGATCATAAAATCCCTGGATTTTATATGAATCAACTTTCCTATGGCTCCTACCAAAATAGTTTAGATAAATTTCCTCTAGAAAACCTTAAACTCTCTGATAAACTTGGAGGAGCATTTGTGCCAGAAATGGATGGATCTCAAAGTTCTAACCCAAGAAGAACAAATCATTATTATTACCTTTCTTCACTTAATTCAACGCGCTTTCATAAGTTTTCCACAGAATCACTCGAGAAAATTTCCATCAAAGAGTTTATACCGAATTAACCTCAAGAATCGGTTTTTGACAAAGAGAAAGCTCCCGCGGTTGAACGATCGTAAGTTACCTAATATTTATACCGAATTAACTTCAAGAATCGGGATCGGAGCTCGGAGCTGGAGTAAACGGTAGCGACTGAGCTCTTTCCCCGAACTGATTTATG
>JBCDHL010000367.1:0-2254 GCA_038750095.1 Chlamydiota bacterium | reverse complement strand
CGCTTATCATTAGTGGGGTAGGGAAAATCCGAGCAGCGGCTGCCGTTAGTTATTTATCTACGTTCATTGGATCAGATCGTCCATCAATTTGGCTAAATATCGGCATCGGTGGGATGGGTGATGTTGCAACAGGTACAAGCTTCATGGCTAATAAAATTACTGATCGTTCCTCAGGAAAATCTTCTTATCCAGCTATTGTTTTTGATGTACCTTGTGAGACAGCAAAAGTGATGACTGTTGACTGGCCTGATAGTAATCATCAAAAAGATGTTGTATTCGATATGGAGGCATCAGGATTTTTTCAATCTGCGATTTTGTTCAGTAATGTGGAGTTTGTTCACGCTTATAAGGTGATTTCTGATTTCGACGCAGCTTCTATTAGAGAAGTTACAAAGCAGTTTGTTAGTCGACTAATCGAAGAAAAGATCCCCGAAATAGAAGTGATCATGAAGGGACTATCGGCTCTTGTCGATGACGCTAATACTACAGAAGAAGTCTATGAGAAAATTGTCAATTATTGGCGTTTTTCCACGACAGAACGCATACAACTTAAGAAAGCCTTGGATCGTTGGGTAGCATGTAGTGGAGGTCAATTACTTGAATTCGATCAACTCTCACATGCTACGTCAGCAGGCGATGTCATCAAATCTATCAATAAACTCATTCAGTCCACCCCCTTAACTTACCCCTAGCCATGTTCCAGTATATTTATGTAGAAGAAGCGATTCTTAATCACCAAACAGCTCAAAAGATTATCCAGAAACATTCGGACACTAAAGTGATTACCTGTCATCACTTTGGCGAACTGTTTAATCGGAAGAGCCAGAGCTTTCGATTACAAAAACAGAAACCTTCTCTATTGTTAGCAAAAAAATGTGGAAACCTCGTTCTTCCAACACCTGAGGGTTATGGTATTGGAGGAACGAACAATTACTACTTTTCTCATATGCTTAACTGCATCTTTGACTGTCGTTATTGCTTTTTGCAGGGGATGTATCGATCAGGAAACTATGTAGTCTTTGTGAACCACGAAGACTTCGAAGAGGCGATCGATGATACTTTAAACAAACATTCAGGAAAAGAAGTCTACTTTTTCTCTGGTTATGACTGTGATAGTTTGGCTCTCGAACCTGTCACACACTTCGTAGAAAAGATTCTCCCCTTCTTCGAACAGCGCCCGAATGCATATTTGGAGTTGAGAACGAAGTCGATCAATATACGTTTTTTAATCGATAGAAAACCTATCGAGAACTGTGTCGTTGCCTTCACTTTGTCACCAAAAGAAGTCGTTGAAGGTTTAGAGCACCGTACTCCTCGCCTTGATAGAAGGCTTAAAGCGATCGATCAGTTACAGAAAAAAGGGTGGAAGATAGGCTTGCGATTTGATCCGTTGATCTACATGGACAATTACCAGGATGTTTATTCCGAGTTCTTCAACTCAGTTGCTGATATTGTTAAAAAAGAATCACTTCACTCAATCACGATGGGAACTTTTAGGGTTCCAAAAGACCTTTATAAAAATATGGTGAAACAGTATCCCAAAGAGAAACTCTTCGCACACTCACTGCAAGAGCGAAAGGGACTGGTGATGTATGAAGAGGCTGTTGAGAAGGAGATGCTCCATTTTTGTGAAGAATTGGTGCGGCAACACTTTCAAACATCAAAATTTTTTCCTTGTGAGGTTTCATGAATCATACAGTTATTGTCACAGGTGCTAGCCGTGGAATTGGTAGTGCCATAACTGATAGGTTAACTAAATCTGGCTGTAAGGTTGTTGGTATTGCACGTTCTTTTAATGAGTCTCACAAAGAACTACCTCGGTTCACACCCTATTCTCTAGACTTGAGCGTAGTTGATAACCTTCCAGAATCCTTGAAAAGTTTAGCCAAAAAGCATTCAGGCGTTGATACACTCATATGCAATGCTGGACAGGGATTATTCGGTAATCTTGAGGAGCTTTCCTATGAACAGATTCAGCAGCTGATGAACATTAATTTTCTTTCTCATGTCTATTTGGTCAAAGCATTTTTACCACAAATGAAACAAGCGAAAAAGGGGAATATTATTCTTATAGGCTCGGAAGCAGCTTTAGCAGGAAGGAGACAGGGTAGTATCTACTGCGCAAGCAAATTTGCTCTTCGTGGGTTTACTCAGGCTCTGAGAGAGGAGTGCGCTTCAAGTGGTATTCGTGTTACGTTGATAAACCCAGGAATGGTTCAGACAAGCTTTTTTGATGACTTACACTTTTCTCCTG
>JBCDHL010000366.1:0-2259 GCA_038750095.1 Chlamydiota bacterium | reverse complement strand
ACTTTGGCCAGCTAAATAAATTTCTCAGGAAGGGTAAAATCATATCCATCCTTCTCCATCCTTCAAAATTTATTACGCTGGGCTTTGCTTCTCTCACTATCTTCGTCGAAAAAATGTACAAAATCGAGATATCGGTACGCAAAAAATTTAGAATACCATCAAGTCGATATTATTCCGATGATATACATTGCTCTAACCCAAATTTTGAATCATGATCGGTATATTTTATTGATAAGAGTTTGCTGAAACGAAAGTAGCTTCAGTGATTGCATCCAGTGGAATGGTTCCATCATAAAGATGAAAATATCTATTTGAGCCACCGGGATTCTCTTCATAAACCAAGCGTCCTATCATCTTTTCTGTTTCGATTTTTAGAATCACGTAATCAGCTCCAGCCCAAAACTTCTTAGTCACGTGTGATATTTGATCTTGTTTAGCAAGATGAATAAATGGTCTATGATGTGATGGCAAAAGCAGCTCATCTACTTTTAGACTTTTGTCCCAAACTTTTTTGGAGACAATTAGGTACAAATAGGAAGGAATGTGAGTAGTGTTTTCTGATTTATTCATATTTTCAATAAACCGTGTATTTTTACATTATATATCCTAGTAGCATCTTTAAAATCATCAATCTATCTGTCATATCAACTTTACAAACTATCCAGCACTTCCACAACCATTACTATACAACTTTGGATACCATTAGGCTTTCTGTCGTACTTTCAGTACTCTGTGGTCTGGTTTGCGTTGTCCTGGGGTTCCGGGCTCGCAAGCTCACCCTCCACCACCAGGCTCGTTTTCTGTCATGGCTCCGCCATTTATTACACACACTAAGATTTTTTGAAGAAGGTGAACTCTTTCATTTCGTCCATGACTGTATGACTTTTCTTTTCAGCTTCTACTTCAATGGGCAAAAGATGCTCGGATTGCCATTCATTACCCATAACAGAAAGTACTCCCCTGGAGATGTCACCAAAAGACTCGTAGTGATTGCCCAAGTATCTGAGGAGTTCCTCATTAAAACGTTCGCTATCGTTTTCTTGAGCAGCGATGGTTTCGTCTTTGATGAAAGACTCGAAATTGATCTGGTAGATATAGCCTTTACCGATCATTTTCCAGACGCGAAACAGTTTTGCATACCGATAATTACCGTGGCTTCCATACAGCCACTCCCTCCAATCTTTAGCCTGTATACGTAGGCGGTTGTAGTCTAAATCCTCGAAGCTTTCATCTGAGTTGTTGGTGAAGGAACGACTGTTAACATGGTAAAAAATATTGTTAATTGTGAATTCTAACTGATGCTCATTAGTTGGTAGGAAGCCTTTTTTCGAGACTCCTTCTATACAGATACGCGTATAGTCTCCGATAGTAATTAGTGAATAATCGGGTTGCGTCGTATGCTGCCACTGATGTTTGTGGATAACAGCCAATATTTCCTCTTTTGTCCCTGAAAATACGAAGTCTACATCATGTGGAATTTGTGGGTTGGGAGAGAGTAGGTCTCTGATTAAACCACCTTTTATGTAAATTTCTTGTCCCTCTTCAATAAGGGCATCGAAAACCTCCCGATAAGAGATATCCAATCCCGGAACTGTTGTTTGAAGGAACTTCTCAATCACCTCAACCTTCTTCTGATATTTTTCATTGTGTTCAGCGTGAAAAGAAAGGTTATGTTCTTCTGTTTTGGCGTCGAGTCCTGAAAATAGAGTGATTAGTACCAATAATTTGATCAGCCATGTCGATTTACTACTTCCGGTCGTGAGATTCTTTTTCACTTTATACCTCTGGATAAAATACTATTTTAAAGTTTATAAAATAGTTTATCATGTCTGCATTAAGGAAATATTAAGAGTTGGGCCAGTTGTGTAAAGAATGGGGAAGGTTCGTTGAATCAGGCACTTACAAGAATTGTAAGGTTTTTGTGAGATGAGGGTGCATTTCATGACGCGCTCCCGTGGATTTCTCGGGTTTCTGTCGACCTCAATAATTCTTCCGCAATCGACTTGGTGATTATATACTGAATGATATTGGAAATTATCCTTGATATCCATTCTTTTTGCCACTGACTTTGTGTTCGATCTTGATAACTTCTCTAATTTGGCTGCGATCTCCACACTTCGTCAGAAGCAAAAATCTCTGACTATTAAGCATAATTTCCAATATCATTCAGTATACAAACAAGTTGAAGATTTGGTTTTCTTATTTCGTTTTTTGTGTTATGTTATTTCATTAAAAATAAATTAAGGACGTAAAATGGTT
>JBCDHL010000365.1:0-2270 GCA_038750095.1 Chlamydiota bacterium | reverse complement strand
TTTCAAAACTGTCGTTAATCATCCGCTGGAAAACTCTTTAACAGACTCAATGCAGCCTATTTTAAAACGTTTTTTTGCTTTCACAGATAAAGAATGGAATCATTTTTGCGAATTAATGAACAAAAAGCCTTTGTCAGAAAAGAACTTTCAGTTAATTGACCTACCTAAATATGGCTGTTGGTCTGGTATTTTTTTAAAGATGCAAGAGATAATTAAACTCTGTCACCCAGTATCATCAATTGAATTTCTCAACGACAGACGCTTTGAAACTAGATACATGGTCATCCCCTCGTTCAGCATGTTACAATCTACAATAGAAGTAAAAGCAAATACACTCGGTGTAACACCAAAAAAACTCATACCCACATACTACCGCCTTGACCCTGATGATTACGCCATAACAAAGGAAAAGGTAGGCATGCCTCTTGGACTCTATTTTCCTGAAATAAATACAAGTCTTAGATATTCCATAGATAACACTAATTTCAAAGGAACAATTGACGAGTGGGAAGATGAAGGGCCATTTGCCTCAATCCTTCATGACTTCTATCACGCTCTAAGAGAACTAGCAATGGATGATAATTTATTCAAGGTACGTTTTCACTTAGCTAGTTTAGCAAAACATCATCCACTAAACCAAAAATCTCCGGGTGAACGTGAAATTAGCGATATACTCATAGATGGTGAGCTCATCTATTCACATCCACTCAGTGAGGACACAGTATTTAACGCTCGCCCCGAGTTTACTCAAAATTTTAGAGATTTATTCTACTGTACTGCCCTAGTCAACAAACTACATCCCGACTTAAAAAGACACTTTATAAGAGATATGGTATTCAATCAAAACTTCTGGGACAGAGAGTTTAATTTAAGCAAAAAAGATTTGCGGCAAAAGGATAAAATAATATACGAAGAAGTAGCTTCATTCAGGAATACCAAATTTTGAAACATAATCGGTATATGTTGACAAATGAGTTGTAAAAAAATAGGGTTAAGATATGCATAGATATACCGATCGTGATTCCAAATTTTAAATCACGATCGATATAAATAAGGCAAAGCAGGATTATTATGAAGTCTCCACTGTGGTTAAGAATAGCTTTTTCCCTCATGTTTTTAGTGTTTAAAATACGCTATAGACTGGTAGTTAAGGGGGTGGAAAAGTGTTTTAAAGAAAAGAAAGAATCCTCTTTTGGCACCTTATTTTTACCAAATCACCCAGCAATTTTTGTAGATCCATTAATGGTTTTGGGCACTATTTACTCAAAGACCACCGTTAGATCCCTTGCTATCGACTATGTCTATGATCATTGGACTTCAAATTGGTTGATGAAAGCTACGGGGGCTATAAGGACTCCTTATGTTAGCATAAAGTCTTTAAAAGATCCCTCGGTAAAGACTGAGATTGAAGAGGGTATTCAAGAAATAATTAGTGGGCTAAAACAAGGAGAAAATTACCTTATCTATCCATCAGGACAGTGTAAAGATTCAAATCTAGAAGTAATCGCAGGTAGCTCTACTGTTTATAATATTGTGAAATCATGCCCCGATGTGAACATCGTTTTAATTCGAATCAAAGGCCTGTTTGGAAGTAGTTTTTCAAGATATTGGGAGGGGCGAACACCTAGCGTTGGCTCGGTACTTTTTCACTCTATTCCATATGTTATAAAAAATTTTATCTTTTTCACTCCTAAGCGCGATGTGGTTGTAGAATTCCATGAAGTACCTATTGATTTCCCTTACGACGCTCCGACAAGACTTTCTTTTAATCGATATCTTGAAGACTGGTATAATCAACCCGACGGCCTGACAGATCAAGAAGGCGTCCTTCCGGGAGATTCTACGATCCTTCTTTCACTAAGTGCGTATGGAGAAGCTTATCCAAAAAAGATCATAGGAAAAGAATTAGAAAAGTATATAGAGATACCTAAAGAAGTCAAAAAAAAGGTATTGAATAAACTTGTGGAGCTATCGGAGCTGGACGCTGGGAGTATCCATTCAAATATGCACCTTCATTACGATGTTGGACTCGATTCTCTCGAAGTTGTCGATTTGTTGAATTATCTTTCAAGTGAATTTTCTCTTGAAATTGAAAGAATATCAGATGTTCAGCCATTAACTGTCGGGAAACTAATCTTTCTAGCTTCACAACATTATCATTCTGATAATCTATAATTTTTTTTAGAAAACAGAGGGAGCTTTCCTTTTTCCTGAGAGAAAGACGCTTACAACCGATTGAAATTCCCTTCCATTATCCATTCCACGATACC
>JBCDHL010000364.1:0-2303 GCA_038750095.1 Chlamydiota bacterium | reverse complement strand
GGTAACAGAAGATGTTTGTGATACTGTATTTTCGTAAAAATCATCACATGACCATGATCCAAAAAGCGTTGCTAAAGAGAGATCTCCAATTAGCGAAACAGAGCTAGAGCAAAACCTCCCTATCTTCCATTTCGTATTGACACCGACTAAAGGACCAACACCTGAGAAATTGTTTGTTAGGTGTTCATCTGCTGAAAAATCTGTTGGAATGTTATCAATGACCAGATCACCATATTTTACTTTGATTGTTTGATGAATCCACCCTCCTTTTATTCCGACAAACGGTCGTACCGAAAAGTTCTTGCAAACACAACACTCCCTTCCAAGCTCCCAGTCAAACATATTGAGAAGCAAGCTCCACTTACCGCTCATATTTTGTGGAGTGTTTCCACTCAAAAAAGCAGCAAAAAACTCGGGACTGATACGGGCATTATCTTGAAAAGGAATTTTCTTGTGATTGCTTGTTTGGAACCATGTCCAGTAGAAAGCAGTCTTCCATTGGTCACAATTCAGAGCGCGTGAAATTCCTAGGCGAGAACCTTGGCCCCAATTAAAATTAAATCCACGAGCCTCCCACGAACTTCTATTATCCCCGATAGTGATCACATCGGCCCAGATGGAAGCGACCTCTTCTGAGGCATACCACGCCAGGTAATCCATTGTCACTGTCCAGCACTCAGAATGAAAATTGTTTTGAGGCACATGTAAAGAATCGGCTTGAATCCGAGGGGCAATAAACAAAAATACCACGAAATAGAGCAGAGATTGCTTTCTAAAAACCGAAGTGAAGCTCAACAGTCCCTCCTTGTAAGCTGAGTTGGTTATCAAGCCTGCCTCCCGTAAACGAATAATACTTTAGTTGATCAAGCCAAACCTGCATTTCAAATCCCAATTTCGTAGAAAAGTGGCAACCTTTGCAGTTCAAGTGATGCACCCATTCTAGGCCCATGAATGTTCTAACCATTGGAGCGCCGGTATTGAAATTTTGCTGTGCAATAGTCACTTTTTCAGGAAGGTCATTTTTGAAAACATCTTTAAAAGACCAGTGACCATAGAACATCGCACAGGAAAGATCACTAAAAAGATAAAGTCTACCGCATTCCTTAGCAAGTATCTTCCAGTTTGTATTGACTCCTGCAGAAAGGCCTATCCCCCTAAAGTCGTTTTTCAGATTTTCGGTACCGACCTGAAACACATTGACCGAGATTTCAGGATTTTCCCAAGTGGAGTGAATCGATTGATTAATCCACCCTCCTTTTATACCGATATAGGGACGAAATGCAATGTACTTCCCGATACAGAATTTATACCCTATATTCCAGTCGAAGATGTTGAAATCAATATTCCATTTAATTTTCGCTCGTTCGTATGACGGCCCAGATAGGCCTGATCCATCAGAGTTGTTGATGTAGAAATTCCCTAAAAAGGTAGAGTGAATGGTCCCTGGGGCTCCTGCCAGGTGATCAGTTCCCTGGGTATAAAATCTTGTGAAACTAATAGACATATCAAACGAATTCCAGCATAGCTGACGAGAAGCTCCTAATCGGAATCCCACGTCCCATGGGAAATCTACGGCATGTAATTCATTGGAGCGACTAGGTAAAAGGGTCCCTACCGTTTCGATTTCCTCCGCCCAATTGTCGGCACCAGCCTCCCTTGCTGTCCATATCAGCAGGTCGAAATGAATATCCCAATGTGGGTGGCAAGATCCATATTGAAGGTTGTGCTCTGATGTTAAACCCTCAATGCAAAAAGGGCAGATTGCAGTTAATAACCACAAAGCAACATAAGATACTTTCGATCGTGTCCATTGATGATGAGTCATGAATCCCTGTCTTAAGTTTATGCCAAAGTCTACTCACAAACAGGTTTTATCAAAAGTTTTTATTTGAATTAAAATTTGATCTTACTATAGCTTCTGCCTATTAACCTAAAACATCTGAGTAAAGGAAATGTAGTATGACTAGTCATATAAAATTTGATCATAAAGGAACCATGGGACCTACAACAGCTCTATTATTCGATAATAAAGAGCTAAAAATGGAAAGTGAGGCCGATGAGCTTACACGATACGTTAAAGAACGGTATATGCATATGGAGGGTCCTAAGCCAAAAGGTAGAAAAGAACTTTGTCAATTAATCATTACAAGAAACGAAGCCCAAAAACCAATCACCATTAGTGAAATGTTGAACACACGATTTTTTAAGATGATGCAGTGGCAAGGTGAGCAGCATAAACACCATCATATCGTCAAAGAACAAATCGTTCCCAAATCTATGAAATTTATTAAGAGTTTTTATCC
>JBCDHL010000363.1:0-2520 GCA_038750095.1 Chlamydiota bacterium | reverse complement strand
TGGTCTAGGTGTTCTTGTTTCAGAGGAATGACTGTACGTTGGCTATTCACGATCGTCTGATTGCGTTGGGAAACTGGATCTAGCAGCGGCTGAGGATAGGTCAGGCTAGGGTGGTGGGCGAGCTCTAGATAAAGAACTCCTTCTTCAAGGTTTTTTGTATCAATACCTTGAGCGATCTCCAACTGCTTTTTATTGAGAAGACGTCCTATTGCAAAATTTTTTATACCGTAAAAATCGCTGTAACTTCTGATTGTGTCATGTGGTTTATCCTGAGCAGTGGGATCATCATCGATCCACTTACCGTCGACGAAGATCTGTCCAACGATTCCACTGTATTTTTTGTCGATGATTCTACCAACTGGATTATTCATTTGTTTAAAAATAAGCTCGCTTTGGCTAGGGCTTTGCACTCTTCCTTCAAAGGAGAGGAAAGGAATGTGTTCTAAATGATTCATCCAGGGGACATCATCAAAATCGTTGATAGCAGTTCCGTCTTTGTCTATACCATAGATTTTTCCACCATAAAAGTAGAGTGTATCGCCCGGTTTACCAATCATGCGTTTAATGTAGCGTTTTTTAGCTGGGAAAATCCAAAAATAAAGCCCATCAGTATCGGGTAGGTCAATACCATCACCGGAAAATATCACGACACTTGTTCGTTGAACGAGGTCGTTATCAAAATAAAAGTGATCTGTAACGAAAGGAATATTAATGCCAAATGCAGTTTTGGTAACCGTCAGTCGATCCTGCTCTTCGAAGGTAGGACGCATTGAACCTGTTGGAATTTCGTATAGCTCAAACCATACTTGTCTGACTACTGTGGCTATCAAAAGTGCCATTACTAAAGCAACGACGAGTTCAAAAATATACTCAAAAAGGTTTTTTTTGAGGTGATTATTAGAAAGTACTCCCAGCTCCTTAGCTAACTTCGATGCTCGCATCTTGTCTTTCGCAAGAAGTGCATCATCGAGAGCGATGTAGAGTTTCTCAAATTCTGAAAGGGTATCTGGAGAGAGCTTCTTTTTTCTTTTTTTGAACATTGCGTAGCTATGCTTCATGATCGTACGCGATTTGCTTAGTGAGTAGGTATTGGATTTTTTGAAAATGTTAAGCATGAAAGATTACCTATTTAATGTGAGTTGAACAAATCATCATAGGGTTTTTGTTGATATTGCATCAACCATAACGGTAAATGTACGGATTAATAGGCGAGAGAATGCATCCGCCTCTTAAAAGTTGTTGGAAATTTGTTAGTAAATTGTCACTAATCTCCTATACCCGTTATAAGGAGACAATAGAAGCCACAATAGGCAAGGAGCATCTCGAAAGTTTGATGGCTGGAAGTTGTTTGTTTTCAGTGGTTTATGTGTTATTTGCCCCTTAATGTAAAAGGCATTGAAACACAACGGGTTCAAACTTGTGTTTCCAACAACTCCTGTTCATAACTGTTTTGGCGACTTCAAGCCCGCACCAGAATCCATAATGCGTACACGCGCCTTTCCGATCATACCACTAACCTGAAGCCAGTAGGGAAAGTAAGAAGGATAACGTTCGCTGTCTTCAGGTGTAAAGACTTCGATTGTCTTACCGGAAAGTTCGCTCCCATCACTTGGCCATTTCGCTACCCACGCGTCGAACTGGACGCCCGGGATGGTTTCTCCATCTACAATCATTCGCGGTTGCCAAACATTACGCCAGTCTTGATTTGGGGGGGATCCAGATTTTGGGCCAACACGTTTACGTTTTGATAGTGGAATTTTTTGAAAGCGAATATTGATAAGTGTTGTGAGAAAGTTGTCGGAATCCTTGATTTTGAACCAGCAATTCTTGGTGAAAGAAAAGGCACGTTCAATATCTCCATTGTTCGTATTTAGCCAATAGACTACCCAAGAAGTGTGACCAGGAGCTTCGTTTTCGATCCACTGTTTCCATGTGTATCTATTTTTGGGAATTCGATTCAGTGGTGCGGAGATTTCTTCGAGAATCAAACCATTATCTGTGGTGTTTCTGATATACAAGACTGTAAACATCTTGCTCTGGTTGGTAACGATATAGTCACCAGGCTTTGCTTTTACAATATTGTCCCGCAGAATAGATCTTGCTTCAGCAAAACTAATAGCAGGGAAAGTAAGAAGTAATAGAGTGATGAAAGATAAAAATTTTATTTTCACGTGAGAACCTCAAAGGTAGGGGCTGTGTTTGATTGTCCATTTTATAATGGAAAGGGGATTCGTGGCAATGCGAAGAGGAAAAATCTTTTTCGCTTGACCTAAAGCACCTTTCCGGCTATGTTTTAATGCATAAATTCCTCAGCTCGGATGGTGGAATTGGTAGACACTAGGGACTTAAAATCCCTTGGCTTTGGCCGTGCCGGTTCGAGTCCGGCAGGAGGTACAAAATTTTATGGAGATAGTCATGAGTGATGATCAACAATCTGACGACATTCCTGCATTTCCTCGGCCTTACTCAAAACAATCGAGCTACAGAGATGTATCTGAGCAAGATGGAATGACGCTTCGA
>JBCDHL010000362.1:0-2536 GCA_038750095.1 Chlamydiota bacterium | reverse complement strand
CTGAACTACAAGCGAATTAAGAAAGAATGTCTCATGTTTGAGGAGTGCTATGAAATGGTCGTTCAAAAATCAATGACGGGATCACCAACTGAAAACGACATTATTACGGTAGCAACGGCAGTATTTAATTGTAAAGATAATATTACAAAGGTGTATGATTTCTGGGGTGACAACCCTGTAACTTGTGGAGCACAATTTAAATATCTAAATTGCTATCTATGGATGAGGAATCAGTATTTGTGGAAGATGATTAGGAATGCGAAAGAGATGAGTCAGCCAATTCCAATTCCAGAAAATGACGGACCAATTCATCCGGTTTTATCAAATGTCAATACAAATCGCGACACTCACTCATCATCACCTCCTCTCTCTCCTGTCGAAAGTAACGCTCCTCTACTCAGTACAGTCACACCAATGCCCCAGCCTCTCTCTACAGGTACATCTGAAGAGCATATATCAAACAATTCATCCGAACCGAAGCTGCCTGTTGGTGCGAAAAAGACAATTGAAAAAAGGCAGCTAACCAGTGCTATCAATAAAAGTACAAAGCTTTTTGAAGAGCTTCTGGAACAAAACAAAAAGAAGACTGAAGTCGCACAATCATTTATGGAAATAATGCGTGCACTAAATGAGGTTGAAAAGCAAAGAGAAGAAAGAGAGTTTTTTAATTCGGAGGGTGTACCCGAAGACGTTCGAAAAAAGTATATAGAATATCGAACTAAGAAATCAATTGAGAAGTGGGATTTTAATGTTCGTGATGAATACACAACAAAAAATATTGATAACAACAACGACAATGATGAAGAAGTTGACCCAAATAGTGAAGAAGTTGATCGAAATAGTAATTTGGGTTAACTTTATCAGCCCACACTTCCTATGGATTAATTATCATATAATTTAGAAAGATTTTCTATCAAAGCATTTGTAAGTCTTTCACATTCATCAATGTCATCGTACAGTTCACTTGGCCTATTCCCAATTGCCTCTAACATTTCCTTTTTTTCATGTGTTTTTAAGTTGGTGTATCTTCCTGACAATTCACGTTCGATTCTGTCTTCTCTTAGTCCACCGACTCCATCTCCCACAATATTTCTCCTACGTTCCTTTATACACATATTGTGTAGAATGACACATGTCTTTATTACATATCCCATTTCCTGTTCACTCCAAAGTCTTCCAGGAACGTTAAGAATACCAAATCGTTTAAATAAAACTGCGAAGACCCGCTCTACACATTTTCTCGCCCCTTCCTGCATCTTGCAGAACAACTTATCTTTCTTTGAAGAAGCGTTCAGCAGAGTGCTGATAAATATTTTGAAATTACGAGGGTAGACTCCATCTGCTAGAAAATAAAGCCAATCGAACTCTTGCCCATCTATAGTGTACTTCACATTTTTCGGGGGGAATCTTCCGATCTTAATAGAGTTCATAAGAGGACTCAGCCACATAATATCTATATCATTTAGCATTCCAGGCAAACCAAAATAAAAGTGCCAAATGTAAAGGTCTAGGTCGCATATGACCTCCATCTTGATGTGAGGCTTTTTTTCCTTTCCGCAAAGTATTCCTTGCAGACCTCGTGGGCATGAATCCCACTGCTATCCGGAGCAGTCAATACATCCGATGCAGCCAGGGAACCCAATAGCTGCGAACTGATTCTCGATACTTTCTAAGTCTTCGTCGGTAGGAAGTCGCAGGTATTCATTTTCAAACTTTGAAACTACAGCTCGACAGAACTGTTTCAATGAGTTTAGTGCTGTTTTTTCTCCTATTCTGACGTAATCGTCGACAGCGTCCGCACTGATACCGTAACAAAGCTGGCGGATTGCAGCTACGACTTTTTGAAGAGGAGTAAGCCCCATTTTTCCCACACAGTTAGGCCTTAGGCCTTTTTGAAAGTATTCGTTGTTAGTTACAACAATTGTAAATACTTTATCGAATAGGGACCTAGAAATGCAAAAGCGACGACGAAATATTTCACCTGAGAAGACTGGGCCTCGTAGTAGCGATCCGTCAGTTCTAAGTTTATTGCACGGCCAGAAGTAGTCCTGCATAAGTCGCAGGTGACCAGCCCCGAAAGACCGCTCGATGTTCGCTTTCCTCTTGCTTGATAAATTATCATATTCGATGAGATTAGAGATCAGTACCATGTGCTCCATGAGTGCCGCGCTAATAACCTCATCGTCATCGTCGAGCAAGAGGTCGAGAACGAACTTGAGCTCGTCGTTCTCCATTTTTGACGACGCGGTGAAGTTCAAGTTGATGAAGGTCGAGTGCTATTGAATGATATTGGATCGGAACCAATGGATCCCCTGTTGGTACGGTGCTTCGATTGAGTTAGAAATTTGGCTTTTTCGGAGTCCAAAAAATGGATCCGACATTTTGCTTCGGCCAATGCGCTCCATCCACGTATGGCCAAAATGCATTTATTTTGGCTCACTGGTACGGATGCTCTTACTTCAACCTGGTGTAGTCTCTGTAGCAAGCAAATTGACTCGAGCGAATACCGCGAGCCCTGCAGAGGCAAGAAGCATCG
>JBCDHL010000361.1:0-2552 GCA_038750095.1 Chlamydiota bacterium | reverse complement strand
CTAGAGAAGAGTCTCGCGATTTAATGTGGAAAAAATGGCATAAAACCAATAAGTCAGATCTCGACGAGTCAGATTTTAACTACGAATCTCAAACAATCTATTACAATAGCATGCCTTACGAGGAATATGAAAATGAAAAAGATCTACAAGAAGATAGAAACGAATTCCTCCATGATGATGACGAGGAAACCGGATGTAAGATCTCATAATTAACCCGTTCGCTTGGAACAAAATTGCTACTCATTGCTGTCTATTTATACCGATCGTATTTCAAAATTTGGTGAATTGATGATTAAGGCCGAAGGCCAGATATCTGGCCTTCATCATCAATTAAATAAGCTGCTCAAAAGGATAAGGTCACAAAAAGAAAATAAAAAGAGGCAATAACGCAAAAACTGCTAGTGCAACCAAACTTACAGTTAAGATCGTCGAGGGAAGCCCTCTTGCATAATTTTCTGAGGAACACCGCCTGGTAATATTCCTTTCTCTAAGAGGCCTACTTTCCCCTGTTCTGATCGGTTCAGTTCTAGGATTTGGAACTCTCCTACCAGGATTATCATTACATCGCTCTCTTCGAGCTCTATCACGTGCTACATTCCGTTGAGGGTTTATCGCTGCTGTCATAGAATTTTTCCTTTTGAGTATTTAAAATATCGAAAAATGAATGCTATAAAAATACCTAAAGAATTTCAACTCAATTTTTTGCACACTCGAATTTCACCCTCTCTAGAACGATCAAGATACAGAAAAATGAATAAAGTCAATTTCGTAAAACGGGGAGGGATAATAGACCCCTACCCTATTTTTTGCTTGGATTTGATGGAAAAGTAATTGTTATATTATCTGTAATTTGAGGATCTTTTTGTACCAAGATTCCATCTGCTGAGGGAAAATTTGGGTGAACCATAACTGGTTTAAAATAAATTTCTGCTTTTTCACCGTTTAAGGTCACTTCAAAAGGCGTCGTAACACCACCCAAAACATCACCGTAATGTAAAACTCTACCCTTATGAATGACTTCACTACCTTCACCGATAAGGACCGTTACATCATAAACTATATCATCGAGGTACGGATCAGCGATTTCGGTCCCGGTCATATCTCCCAAAGTTATTTTGACTTTAGACAAATTAGATGCATTGGGATCATGAAGGGTACCATCTTGCCCTAGAGCATCATCATAAGCAAAACTATAGATGGGTTCTTCATCACCAAAACTATGAAGTGCCTTGGAGTATAGATCGTACCACGGACCTTGTTCCGCTTCTGACAGTAGTTGGTTTGCTTTAAAGTAGTCATTCATATGATTAGTTAAGTAGAATCGATCTAACGTCACCCCATCTGCTAAAGGTAGAAGTCCTACTTCAAAGGCTGATGTTAACTGGCGGATAATGATCGCTTTTGGAGTGTTATTAGCCGCATCGAAAGGATAAATGGCTCCTGCAAAAAATGGTACGGATGTTTCAGGTTTTTCGATCTCAACAACAAAACCAGCATCTGTAGAAAACACCCATCGTTCTGTTTCACCATCAACAAAGCCTTTAAACAGATATTCATCTCCAGGCAGTGGGTTGATATGGCGCAGTTCAGAAGTATCAATGAGCAAGCTATGTGTCTTATAATAATCCCATATGAAATCCGTCCAGTTAACTCCATAAAGCTGAGCATTATTTAGGTATTTTTCGTCGAAGGGAATCGCTCCTTCAACATGTTTTGCCATAGCTTTTCCAGGGGACATAAATCTCAGCGTTGTTGTCTTTGAGTTACTATCAGTAAAGGAAAGAAATAACTTATTCCATTCTTGATTGGTTGTTTTATCTTCTTGGCTAACTATTTTTCGCAGCTGTTCAAAAGCTTGTTCCCTGTTTCTATCTAGACCTGCTACTGTCGATTCCGATAGAGCCCCTTCTTGCTCTATTCGTATTGGTAAAGAGAAAAAATCGACAGCAGTAGGGTTGACCCAAGAACCTCCATCAACATAAGTGAGCTCGACTTTGTCATATAAAGTATAGTAGTTGGCATCTCGAGGTTTAAAACCATCAGCGTCGACAATCCTCAATGTTCCCTCTGCATCTTTTATTTCCAGCTCCATTGGTCTAATAAGAGAAAGATAAATTCGTCCCGAAACAAGCTGTGGAATACGCAACTGAATTCCATTTTCATCGGTCAGGTAATCAGACAGAATAAAAGAGAAGTCTTTGCTCTTCGTATCTTTGGTAATATCTACGTATTGACCTTGTCCGTTATCATCAAAAAATAGGAAGCACTCATTACCTGTAACAGGGTTAATTCCCTTTACCAAAAAGTATACATCGGCATTTTGAAAAAGGTTGGTGTTATTTAGTATTTCGACGGGAAGAAAGAACTCGGTGGATGAGCTATCGCCTGCGTGTGAAAATCCACTCGTAGAGAAAGCGATACCCAAGAATAGAAAAAAATTGATGAGTTTCTTCATAATACTCCTCTATTTCCACTTTTAAAATCTCAAATTAAGTAGTTATATCGAATATTATAAAATAAATAATATCAACAGGTAAATATATTGTTAATAT
>JBCDHL010000360.1:0-2552 GCA_038750095.1 Chlamydiota bacterium | reverse complement strand
TTTGATTCAATTGACATTTCCGAAGTGGGTGTTGATTCCCTTTTTGGAAAATGTAACAAGAATTTTTAAATAAAAATATTTTAACATTGGAGGTTGCTCGCAATGGCTGAACAAAGTACAGAGCGAATTGATGAAACGCTTGAAGTAAATACAGTTCCTGAAAGACAACCGACCATTGATTCATTAGTCGGAGACATTATCTCTTCACGACTTTTCAAACTTCAGAATGATACGACCAAAGAGCTCGAAGAGCTGAAGGAACGTCAGAAAGAAGTCCAAAAACTTCATGACCTCATCGCAAAGATCAACAGTCTCACAGATAAAGATGGCGAAATAAAGGTCGACGAAGAACTTAAGGAGAAGTTACAGAGTGTCCTCAAAAATGATGACAATGATGAAGCCGTCAATGACATAAAAATGAGTGCCGACAGCATCAACATTTTGGAAGAAGGCGAAACGTATAAGCCTGAAGATCGCCAACGCATCATCGAAAATATCCGTATGCACATCGAAGATCTTAATACGCAGAACGATATGCAACTTCAAACAGTCACTCAGCTAACCAACGAGCGTTACGAAATGTACCAAATGGCGCGAGCCATTATGAAACCTCTTGACGAGGATAAAAAACAAAAAGCACGTTCGATTGCGGGACGTTAGTGAGTAGGTATAGATGACAGAGGCAGCATTAAAGCAAGATACGCAGCAGGAGAGTCATGCTCACCAAGAGCTAATAGATCTTCTTGGTAGTGTAGATATCAGTCTCAATGACCTCCGTAAATTTGACGATGAGACGATTGAGGGGATTTATTCCTTTGCATATAGTTACTACGAAAATGGTTGGTATGACGAAGCGGAGAATTTATTTCGACTACTCGTTTCACTACGCATTAGGAAATATAGCTATTGGAAGGGACTAGGAGCCACTCTCCAAATGCTAAAAAAATACGAGGAAGCTATTGAAGCATACAGTTGGGCGGCGATTACTGATCAGTCGATTTCCGATCCCTATCCACATTTTCACGCTGCTGAATGCTTCCACACTATGGGTGATTACACCAGAGGACTGAAGGCTCTTTACTCAGCCAAAACGATTGCTAAGAAGCAAGGAACTTACCACGCTCTGCTACAACAGATAGATCTGCTACAGCAAACGTGGAGGAACAAGAGAAGTTAAACCGTTATATATGGGTCATTTTTAGAGGATATATAACTATGGGCGAAACGAAAATTACCAATCAACCATTTACCGGAAAGGTGAATACGTTTGAAAGTCATCTTAAAAATATTGATGATGACGTCAAAAAAGTAGACACTAGTCCTGTTAATGCACAACAGCCTATTGTTGAAGAACAGATTCCCGAATACATTCCTGCAAGTTCTGATGATAACGTTGACGATTCGACATCTTCGTCGAAAGGTTCTATTATTAAAGAACTCTTTAAAAAAATGTGGACGTTTTTTGTTCCTAATGCTGAAAAAGAGGAAAATCAGGTTGCTGAGTCCAAGAAAATTGATCAATCGATGCAAGCAATCGGTTCCAGGCCTGTTTTAGAAAAACCAAAAATTGGCCCGGCAACGGGAACCGAAAGTTTGGTCGCCGCATTAGAAAAAGTTAAAGACTCAAAGTTGGTTCAGCCTGTGACAAACAACGAAGAAACGTCATCTAGAAGTACATTTGGAGAATTGAATGAGTCTGAACTGGATAAGTTGACCTTTGACATGCACCACAATCAGATTGATATACGTAAAAAAGCGAGCGTTACACTCAAGGATAACATCATCCAAGACACTAGGGACAAGAAAAGGTTAATGAACGAGTATCTCGATCTGTTAGAAGAGGCGCGTCAGAAAGGTAAAAACTCAAAAATATTTAACTGGATAAGCATTGGTGCAGGTGTCATAGGTGGGGCATTAGCCGTTGGTGGATTAGTCGCACTGATCTTAGGTACCGGTGGTACAGCTGTAAGTATTATTGCAGCTTTTGGTGGAATTGCCGCGATTGCAAGTGGTGGAACAGAGATTGGTAGTTCCGTGTTCAAGTACTTGCAGAATCAGGCGCAAGGAGATGCTTTTGTGACTCGTGAGAAGGGTAACATGAAAAAAGACGATATCATGGCTAAGCTACAGAATATGGAAGAAAATGACAATAGCATCACACAGTTGTGGTCGAGTCTTGGTCAGCTACTACGGAAGGCTCCATCAAACATGTTTCGTTAAAAGTTAATTTATGATAAAATCATTATAATTAAATTATTATTACGAGGTCATTATGACTGATACCAATATTAAACAAAATTTAGACCAGGAACCTAATAACTATTTAGACGTTCCCAAAAGTTCTGATCAGCAGCAAACAAATAAGAGTGAGCAAAGCAGAGAGTGGGGACCAGGTACGCCTAAGTATTACAAGGATACCATGGGAAGCTATATTGGGCATCATCCATTGCCTAAAGAAGATAATGAACAGAAGGTTGCTCCTGAAGTGACGGACTCTAAAAATCCTTCAGGTTTAAGAAAATTTTCTCAAAAAGTGATGAAAGCTCTTAATC
>JBCDHL010000359.1:0-2553 GCA_038750095.1 Chlamydiota bacterium | reverse complement strand
CGACTATCCGCAGCCAGAGCCGCGTTAGATTAAGCCCCACCCCCAAAAACCACCGGGGAACCCAAAAAAAACGCAAGTTTATGAAATCCAGCAACAAATAAATCTAAAACATTAAAAAAATCTATTATTTTGTTATTTAATTCTGAGTGGTGGTCGGTAATTGTTCCATCGATGTCTAGAGTGATCAGCATATTCACCGCAATTCCTCACTTTGTTCGTTAAATTAAACGTAATTTATACCATATCGGCCGCGAAAGAGCAATACCGATCGTGACTCAAAAAATTGGCATCGTTCAGAAAATGTACAAAGTCGAATGTTTAGACACATGGTACTTTAAATTTAGGAGTGCTATTTATTACGCAAACTTATAAATATTTTTTTATGAGATAACCCTGATAGAACCCTAGTTGATTTCTATTTTCATAAGGAGCTATGATTAGAGTTCTAAACAGAAACTCTACTCGAGGTCTCTATGAAACTCTGTAATTTTCTCTTAATCTTTATTTTAACTCTCGGAGCATCGCCATTGGTCGCCCAAACATCCTCAGACACCAAGGATGCGAAAGTAGAGAAACCAGCTCCCAAATATTTTCATGATGTTGCTGAAGATAAACCGATGTATGACGAGTCTTCATTCTTGGGTGAACTTGTGAATATGTTTATTACGCTAGGTTTCATCATTATCATTTTAATTGCCCTGGCATGGGTCATGCGAAGAATGCAAAATTCAAGGATTCAATATACCAATGAAACCAGCGATATTAAGCTTGTCGACCATCGCTCATTGTCAGCTAAATCCGTGGTCTATCTTTTACATGTTCATGGGCGAGCAATCGTCGTATCCGACTCACAAAGTGGAGTTATGCGACTAGCTGATTTCCCCATAGATGAAGAAAGCGAAGACCCCAATACGGCAATATCAAAGAAACGTTTTGAAACTTTCATTAAAGACAAATAAAAAGTCTATCCAACGCTCTCACCAACTGGAGACAACTCAATTGACAGTTTTTTAGCACAGATCTTTAGGTGACCATTTGTGGTTTTCACAAAACCGGCATCAATGACTCTTTGATTGCCAAAAAAACTTTTTAAACATCCTCTCATTTCTTTTGGTACATCTGGTGGTAGAGCAATCTCGTACTTGTGAGTGCTTGCACCCATTAATGTCCATAACGTTTTACGCTTATTGAATACCAGATGGACCTTTTTTCCAGCCTTTTCAAGTTCTAATTTAAAGAGGTATTTCTTATCTCCATATTCTTTTAATCTGACCCCTAGATCATTTATTTTACCAGCATAATCTTTAACTTCTGGGGTAACTTCCCCATCCACAGTGTTAAATAATGGGATTTTGCCTCGAACATCATGTGAGTTTTCGACAAATTTCCAGTTGGAGTCATCCAAATTTTTCCAGTAGTATCCTGTCTCATTTTTAGAATTAGTTCCTTCAACGAGGAGCATTCGAGATTGGTTCCCTTGTCCATTTTGTATCACCCGAATATTACTTGTCACTGTCCCTCCTTTGGGAACCTCGAGATTGTGTAATTGGTAATCAGGCATCGGGATTACACGTGTAGATGGTGACAGATTACATCCAGGATAGTCATATTTAACGCCTGGATTCCAGCCTAAAATATCCACATCGACAAATCGGGTGTAAACTTGTAATTCTTTTTTTATTTTTCCATCGCTTTCTTTAGTTTTCTTATAACCAATCACCATAAGTGTTGAAGCTGAGGCAGAGATATTGGTGGCTTCAAACTCTGCATCGGTAAAACTAGGTACAGGAATCTTTAATTTTGCAGTTTTGTGAATCCAAGGATCGTAGATCGAAATCGACTTACCATCATGATCCAAGGCGTATAAATGTGTCGTTCCTACCGTCTCAACATGTTCTTGACCACAAGCGTCAGTCTGGTACTTATTATACACACTTCTGTGCGACCCCGCCCAAGCTCTGACCCCCTCAGGAATTTTTAGCAGTTTTCCCGTAAAAATATTGGCTATGAGGTTAAATACAGGAAGTGAGAACCACTTGCTTTTCCAATTATTTTTTGTACTTTTATCTGCATAACAGTAGAGGTCTTCGTTCTTGACATCGCGCCACTCTTTGATAACCTTCTTATAGTAAACCGTTTTGTCTTTGTCGATCACGATGAGATTGGCCCCATCAGCTTGCAGCTCTACTGGGTTCTTGCCTTCATAATAAACTGCTTTCCACTCATCATCTGGTTTATGGATGGACTTTGTCCAAATGATTCCTTTATGAATAACATAATAGTTTGTGTGGTTGAAAGTCACTTGTTTATCAATCAGGCGCAGCTCTTTCAAGTCTGGTGGAGGCTCTTTGGTTTTCTTATTGAAACCCTTAACCTTTTCTAACTTAATATACTCGGCAACACCTCGTGCAATAAAGTAAATCCCAACAATACTGAGTGCTAACACCAGACACTCCAAAGCAACAAGTGCAATGACTCCAATAGTCGCCAGAACTGATTTGCCTGGCTTAGTGATCCATTTGACGTGTCTAGCAATGACTTGATTAGATTTGT
>JBCDHL010000358.1:0-2598 GCA_038750095.1 Chlamydiota bacterium | reverse complement strand
TTTTACTTCTTCAAGGTTTGGTAATTGCACTTTTACTCCCGGGGGATATATTTCTTCAGGAAGTTGCTTTTTTTTCAGATAAGCAATATACCCATTTTCTCCCTTAGGTTGGCTCCAAAAAATTAACTCACGAGCTCTCCGCTTCCAATTAATAACTTGTTCCAATTGCGAAATTTCAGGGTCTCCATCAAATTCTTCAATAACTGTACGATGAACCAGTAAAAGTGTTTCAGCAATCTCTTCAACTAATGTTTTGTTTTCCCAATTTAATTCCCCCTTCTTTTTCCAAAAAGAGATGGTTAACAATGTTGCAGATTGAATACGTTTTGCAATCTGATTCATTGTAAAAAAGTAAGGTAGCTTCTCTTTGAGATTGAGTAATGAAAGATCAGTAGATTCTTTTGTAGGATCATTAACAAATTCTTCACCCCAAATGATATCACCGTAGTCTGTCCACCAAGCATCGGAAGAGTCTGAATAGGCGCGAGCATTACCGTTCTGCGCTGCTGAGTAACCTTCTGCTTGACGACCAGCATCACGAAGTCTCTTTTTAATGGGGTCCTTTTCAAATTCCCCTACTGTCATAAGCGGAATATAAGATCGACCATACTCTTCGTTATGACTAAGACTCAAAATACGAAAATCGATATGTTGTTTAATAGCCCTGCAGCTATCACTCACCATTTTCAACAATTTATGTCGAAACACTTCCGGAGTGACTTTCTTATCGTCAATATAATCAAAGTTGCTCGGATGCACTTTATAGTGGTAGATAGTATATGGTTTTTTGTCAGAGTCAGAATGAATTTCGTCCCACGCTTTTGATGTTTGAAGTCGTTGTTTCATGACTTCAGAAATCTTTTTTATTTGATAAACTCCCAAAGGTGTACAACTTACTTTCGCAGGAAAATCTATTTTTTTCGCTGTTCTGGCTACTGCTGCTTCACGAGCAAAGTCTTGAACGTTTTCTGATTTTTTCATAAACTTTAATGCTTGAGCCTCTCCATCATCATCCAGCCAATAAACCGTCCGCCAACAAGAAAAAATCTTTTTAGAATTATCCGGAATTTTAACCTGAGGAATCTCATCAATTCCATTATATGACATCATATCACTAGATTCTAATGGATGGAGATAAGACTGACGCAAAATCTTAATCTTTTCACTCAATTTCATCCAATTATCTTTATAGTCTCGTCCGAGAGCGTTTAGTAAAAGGCGAGAGAGCATTCCAAAATTTTGATCTGAATCTTTCGGTTGAGAATCCAAATCGATAAACTGAACCCCAAAATAATCCCAAGCAGGGAACATTTCTTTTTCACTATTTAGAGAGGTAATATAGTCTATGAGGTATTTTAAAGGTAAGTTTCTAAGATATTTAAACCATTGGTCACTCCAATTATCTTTTAAGTGAATAAGCTTTCCTTCCATACATTGCATGACTGCGACCTGTTTACACAATTTAGAGCAAACTGCTTCAGGTCCTAAATTATTAAAATGATCATCGTCCATTTTACTTACAAAAAATTCTAGAGCGTGGGCTATATAAGGAGGTGCATCCACAGTCTTTAAGTAACTGCGAAAGGCGCATAAATTGTTTTCAGAAAGATTATAAGTCGGACAAAGTGTCCATCTAATATACTCCAATGTTTGCTGAGGAATGTTCTGATTAAAAGTGGGGTGATTTGCAAGTCGGCGTGCAATCACTTCCTGAGATTCATCCGAGGCTAATATGTTTAACATATCGAAGGCCATTGTCTCACTAACGATCGAGAAAAAATGAATAGTTTTATCTAACCCAATAGACTTTGCGAAAACTTGCTTCAGAGCTTTCTTCACATAAACATTATTTCTATCTCTTGAAGAGTTATAACTTTGAAAAACACGACAGAACTGTTCAAATAATCCTTGATCAAAGCGGAGTCTTTTTATGAGGTTCTTACTATTGAAAACAAAAATCCACTCTCTTAGGAACTCTTCAGGTAGAACCGGTTCTCCGTTAACCTTTTTCGAATCGAATAAATTTACAATAATCGTTTCAATTGAGACTTGTTTTTCCGATTGAGTTTTTTCTAGTAGTGAAAGTGCACGATCATTTGTCAAGTTATCTCTAACATGATAGAGAAGCAGTAAAATATTTAAAGGATTCTTATCGATTAAGTCTATTATCGTATCTAAGACAGTTTGTTCCAGATAGTGAAACCTCATCTTAACCCATGACTTTCCTGCCTCACACAGCCAACGATACGCATTCCTATCACCATCGGTTCGATCATCATCAACATTAAGAAGCCTTAACAACTTTTCCGTCATGAGATCGACTGAGTCTTGACAATATACAAGTTCAGATGACATGAGAAGGACTGCTTTTGCCAACTTTTCTGGCAAATCAAAGCACCCAAAATCTACATGAAGAGAGTATTTGGGTTTGAGTAAGAACTTAACTAAATGCGATATTTTATAAGGTGACAGTCTTTTGTTTGTAATAAGTTTCGCAGTTTGGTACCCTAGCTCTTTCAGAGTCTGTTCATGACGATCTTTATTACATATTTCTACAAATGATAAATCCATTTCATCATATCTATCGATACAGTTATA
>JBCDHL010000357.1:0-2614 GCA_038750095.1 Chlamydiota bacterium | reverse complement strand
GAGGTACCAATGATCACCCTAACGGTAAATCCGGATCAAGAGCATAGAAAGTATAGCTTCTCAGAAGGAAAGGTATCTATTGGTTGTATAGCTGATTCTACAACTTCACTAAAACTGGTTAGAGAGCAAACTCAAGATGTCCACGTTCAAATTGTCAAAGAAGGGTCAAAATACTACACATACAATTCTGCAAATGATCCCTTTGTGACTTTGAATGACATCCCCTTTGGTAAACGTGAAATTAAAGAGGGAGACACGCTACAAATCGGAAAAACCCTTATCTTATTTCACCTGGACAACTCTAAAATTAATGAAACAGATAAACCTAAAGAGCAAAGTAACCAGAGCTGTAATAGTACTAAAGATCTCACTTCCATTTTAGACGAAAAAATCACTCCCTCTGAACAATTGACGGATACGACCGATTCGAATGCAAAAAGCCCTTCTAAAAATTGTTTCATGAAAGAATCTCCTGTGAAGCAAGAGGAGGAAGTCGACGATACCTTACAACAAATCCAAGATTACCTTAAGACACTATCTCCAGACAATATCCCTTCCCTTACCGAAAAAGCAACCCAATCCAATAATGATGCTGACAACACTACATCCTTTGAAAAAACAGATGAATTCGATGATATCGACATCGAATCCCTTGTTAAAGAGGTCGAAAAACTCAAAGTCCCTAACGAATGTGAAGATTTAAATGAAAGAAGTGGGGGCGAATTCATTGAACCAAATTTTGATGACCATAAAGAACTTCCCCCAAAAGAGAACAAAGAGCCTTTCAAAAATCAGCCAAAAGAAGTCCATTCTCGCGCCAATAAGTCAAAGCCACAGAGCAACCACGATAGTATCCCCCAGCAAGTCGCTTCACAATTTATGCTTCCTCAGGAGGATCCCAAGCCTACAAAAGTCAAATCTAACAGTAAAACCGTTAAATGGAAATTGTGGGTCGCCTTATTTTTCATCGCTTTCGGTGTGATTTCACTCATTTTTAGTGGAGTATACAGTCGTCTTCAAGAGGCAAGTACCCAAAGTGAATTAGATGCGGCACGAGAGGTTTCTGATATAGCCCTTGCACTGACCTACGCTCATATCAACCACATACAGCCCCAGCGTCAGAACTGGACAGATCCCATGTTCCTAACAAATAGCATCCGTGCAGTCCTAGGTGGACAGCATAAACCCAATGGATCCATTGACACCAATGGAAGAATGATTGATGGCAAGTACCTCCTACGCATCTATAACAAAGGTGACATGAGCCGCTTTATCGTCATCGCACAGCCTGAAGCGAGCTTGACCCAATGGTTAGCACCACAACGGGCTATTGTCATTGACTCTACAGATATGGTCTTACATCGAGTGAGTGATTTAAGGCCTTTAAATCGCCTTCTTGTCAATGTTGATAGCCTCAGTGGGGAGAACGGAAAAGCACTTCATGAGTTGATCAAAGGAGAGGAGGTGATCAAATTATCCACGCTGTCTGATAAGAACAACAAAAATGGTTTTGCACCCCCGAAACAACTCGAGCTGATGAAAATCGGAGCAGAAAACTACGTTTACAACGCCCCTCGCTACTCTCAAATAGGGGAAAAAATCATGGAACTAGCTATTGACCTCGTGAGTCGACCAGGAAGTAGTACCGAGTTCAAAAAATTAGAAGAAGAAGCTAAACTTATAGGAAAGCTTCCAGATGCAGTAATGTACACTTCCAAAGGTATGAAGGCTGCATTGAAAGCACAGAAAGCCCTAATTACACTACTTCCTAACCAATCCTTCCTCATTGGCTACTTACAGGTTGATGAGCAGGGAAACATGAAAGGGAGTCACCTGATCTTCGATTTGGAAGCACCAAAGCGCCAACAGAATCCTAACAATGATCATTTTCAAGGTATGGTCCATCAATCCTCAAACGATATGGGGGGCTATCAACCTTTAGTGCTAGCGGCTAATGCATCTGAATATTTGCATCCACACATGCAAAGTAAGTCTCATTTGGGCTCTGCTAGCTTCAATCCAAAAGTTGATACAGATAGTCCTTTGTATTTACAAATCACTGCATTAGCAAAAGAAAGACAGGACAAGCTGCAAGTTTTCGGTCGATCAATTATCGACCTCATCCACAAGAATAACAATGAGTACGTCGAAAATTTCCCCATTGAAATGGAAAAACTAATAAAAGAATATCAAGCAGAATCGAATATACAAAATGAACAAGTTGTTCAAAAGCTCGGGGAACTGTATCGAGAGTATGACTTTATGCCGATGTCAGAATTTTCGGAGTATGTAGAATCAGCGGGCCTTAATCACATTGCACAGTCGCACCTCAAAGAGGTTTCGGACAAAAAAGAAGCTTCTTCTCTTTTTAATGAAAAGAAATTTCATGATGTCCTCACAAGCATCAACAAAGCGACAAGTATTGAAGAGTTACATCGTTATGTTGCGGAAACATCGAAAAACCTACGTTTGGAAAACATTCCCAACACCAGGAAGCTGATTTCTTATCAAAATTCATTACGAACACATGTTTTACAAACTCTAAACGAGCTGCTTCTTTCTCCTGATCGTGACCTCCCTCCCGGCGAACTGACAAGAGAAAACAGAATGCGAT
>JBCDHL010000356.1:0-2656 GCA_038750095.1 Chlamydiota bacterium | reverse complement strand
CGTCAGAAGTAAAAATCTCTGACTATCAAGCGTAATTTCCAATTTCATTCAGTATAAATAGAAAAAATTTTATTTTATTAACATAATCTTTATATGATTAGTATACACTCGACTTTTCTTTGAATACGGTTATTATAGGGAAAAAAATGAGAGTATTTTTATTTGGATACCTAGGAGTAATTATCTTACTTTCTAATCATTTAAATGCATTAGAAGAGCATGATCACCCATGGAGTAAAATTAAACACATTGAGATGGTGAACCAAGCCCAAGAAACTTTGGTTTCAGAAAGCCACAAATATCCTTCACTAGAATACCCCGTTAGTGATCCAATTCAGCTCTACGCTATCTATAATAGTGAGACAATTCCAATATTCAGTTACGGGAGTCTATTGAATAAAGAGTCGGCATCACGGACTTTGAGTGATAAAGCGATGACGACACATAGACCTGCACTATCATTCGGTACTAAGCGTGTATTTAACAGGCACGTTCCTAACACAAGTCGCTGGGGTCCTAAAGAGCGGCCAAACGACACAGGTATGTTAAACGTTATCCAGACTGAAGACCTTTCTCATGTCGTGAATGGTGTGGTCATTGAAGTGGATATCGACGACTTGAAAAACTTACTTCTCCGCGAAGAAGGATATGACCTAGTTCCTGTCGTTGTGACATGCTGGAATGATGTGATTAATGATGATTCCCACAAAAATTATTTTGTCGCTTACACCTTTCAAGCATCAGACGATGAACGCGTTGGTGTGCATTACACAAACCGCTACATCAATCCCGTAACCGGCTATGCTTTGGCATCAAAACAAGGTGCAGAGCAGTATGGGGAATCTTTTCTAAAACTTTGGGTATCCTCTACGTATTTAGCCGACAAAGAGACGCAATTTTCGCTATGGGAAATCTACCCAGAGGTTGACTGTACCTTTGAAGAAGGCTGCGCCATTTCTACTCCGAATTAAATTAAACCATTTGGCAACCAACATCAACATTCAGTATATACCGATCGTGTTTCAAAATTTGGAATTTTGAATCACGACCGGTATATTTAGCTGTAAAAAGCTTCTCTCTTAATCTTCGTCTAGAAAATGTACAAAGTCGAGATTAAACGAATTGAAAAACTCTTTGGTTTAACAGTGTGTAATAGCTCTCACCTTCTTTGTAAATGGCAACACCTCGTACTTTATTGCACAGTTCTGGATGGGGCAACTCTTTTCCGATAACAGAGGCTCCCTTTTCTTCCACGACATTAATAAAGAGATTAAAACGTACATTAAATACATGTTCAAGTATTTCTATAACCTGAGGATCAACATGCCGACCTGGGGACTTTGTTTTTTCAAACAAGAGCCTCTGCAGTTTTTTTATCCCTTCCGATTCTTTCTTTCGATCGTCAACTAAAGAGTCGAGCAACTCCAAGTTCTGAGCAATTGTCATCAATGCTAACAGCCGAAGTGTGAAGTTAACAGATGATTGATCATATGGTTTCCCTACCAACTCCCTCAAAAAAGGTTGAGAAGGGGTCTTGCAAATTGCCAAAATGCGCTCGACCCCATTTTCAAGAGCTATACGAAGAGAGTCATTATCAGTGATTCCTGATTGATCCGCCCATGTCCCGACCTTTTTTAAGACCTCTTCAACATTCTGACAATCAACTTTCTCCTGAACTAGCGCAGCAACTAAAACACAAAAAAAAGCGGAAAGTCCGCAGTCTCCATTATCTCTAGGTGCGATTAAATGAGAACAGCACCTTGATTCGTCCTGAAGAGCTTTCTTCGCAGATTTCCCGATCGATGAATTTTTTATGGGTACATGAGCTTTTAGAGTTTTCGCCTTTTCTTTTTTTTCATTTTCAAGATAACCCTCAGACAATAGATTGTCTTTTTCAGAGAACTTCGGATTAAATAGTTGGCATTCATCTAACTCTTCTTCAATATCCCCAACATAGATCTCCACCTGATGCGCGGGGAGGCAGTCCTTGAATGAAAAATTGTAAGAGTGTTTAACCTCCCCCCCTCTCTTGCCGATGGTAAGTTTGTCTTCCTTCGTAAACCTTATGAACGAATCACCCTCTAACTGAAATTGAAAAACCACCAAAACATTTTTTACACTTTGGATCGTAGAAATTAGTTCTATATTTACATCAGAAGGTTTCCATTCACTTTCAAAATAAACCTTTATGGTGTATATCTTCTTTTCATAATCCAGTCTGTGTGTCGCCACTACATTTTTATCTGTGTATTTAAAGTCATATGATTCGGTTGGTGATGCAATCGTCATGGTCCCCTCCCATTTTTCGGTAAACCATTGGTCACAATAGGATAAATGAGCGTATTACTTCAAGAATCGGTTTTTGACAAAGAGATAACTCTCGTAGCAGGGATATCTTAAGTCAATGAATATTAACCAATATTGATCAACTTCCGATATAACAGATTCGAGACTTTCTCAAAGCTAAAATTCCAAATCTTGAATCTCGGATCGGCATAACTACCCTTGCAATTAATGTTAATCCAATTTAGAAATTTCCTGTTTTAGCAATTTAGAAAGTTCCGGATTTTCTCTATTTCATTATATCACATTTCTCCTCTTTTGCGGAGGTGTGTATCTTCGCCAAGGATGATGTTTATCTGGTTTTTTAGGCATT
>JBCDHL010000355.1:0-2671 GCA_038750095.1 Chlamydiota bacterium | reverse complement strand
TGAATTTTTATTAGTAAATTTTTTCCAACTTTTTTAAAAGCTCCCACGGCACCTAGTTGCATTTTCTGACCAATGGAAAACTCTAAAATGAGTAATGGAAATCCAACGAGAAATAACATGATACAATAGGGCAGTAGAAAGGCTCCACCACCATATTTCCCGACAAGAAAAGGAAATCTCCAGATATTTCCTAATCCGACTGCAGAGCCAATCGCTGCAAAGATAAACATTGTACTTGAAGGCCAGCGTTCTCTACTCATGAATTGGGTGCCCTATCTATAACAATTAATAAAAAAACTTACATATTTCTAAATATATTTGTATCTTCAGATCATATTCCAATCGTAGCTCTTAATGATATACGCCCTAACAACAGAAGAGCTGCTGTCCCTGGATTGCTATATATACTGAAACCTAAGCCAACGAATGAAGCAAGTTGCACAACAGTCCCCATCATCCAATAGGTACTTTTTCCTGCAGTGCAAACACCCCTTCCGATCATCCCAGTGTAATTCACTAGCATTGAAAGGGCTCCTTCCTTGTTTAACTTCTCGCCATCTATAATGATATAATCATCTGTCTGAACGCTATGAAACGAAGGATTTTCTCCGTAAGTTTCTTTTAACAATTTCAACTGGCTGATGAGTTGATCAACCTCTGAATCTATAACCTCGGGGATATGAATTGTTTTTTGTGTAATCACCATGTTTGAAGGGGGAGTTATCTCCTTTTCATTCACTTTTTGTTCCTGATGTGTGAGAGGAAGTGAGCTTGAAGCTTTAACTTCAAAGGCTTCTTCGATGTCTAACTCAACAATCTCCTGCCATTCGCAAAGGTCGTCACTGCACCCAACTTCTTCGATTTGTTTACTTTTAGCTTCTAGACTTTCGAGGAGTAACTCAAAATTGATTGTTCCATTTTCTTTGGTGGACTTTTCAACGAGTTGATGGAGATCGGGGACTTGAGACATGAGCTTAGTAACGAGTTTTTGGGTAACATCTTCCATGATATGTTTCAAAGCTGGTTCTACCAACGTTTTCAGTTGTAGGAATTTATCCTTCTCTGAGGTAAGCAGATGAGAAAGAGCTTCATTTTTTTGTGTTAATACTTTGTTTCGCTCAGTGAGCTGCTGGATGATGCTCAAAGCCTCTTTGTATGTATTGACTTGCATCTGAGTGAGATGCCTTCTTGCTAAGGTAAGTTCCTGGATAAGCTCTTCTTTACTTTTGGTTTCATCTGATTTATCGGACTGTGGAAAGAGGGTTGTTACGGATTGTTGGTTCACTTTATCTATCAGAGTGCATGAAGACTGTTCTTTTATTGGCGGATAGATTGGATATCCAGTCTCTTTAACTTCATGAATGTCTTGAATGCACATAAGTCACCTCGATATTTTTAAAATTCGACTTTTTTTATGTACACAATTGGATGACACCGCTAATAGAGATTTGTGTGGTACCTGGGAATTTGTATGTAGAATTGATCAAATAGGCGTCATGTTGTAGGTGCATGAATTGAGTTTTACCGATAATTGAGTGCTGTTCATCGTAAATTTTCCAACTTACATCAGAGTCATTGTAGTAACCATCTCCATGAATATGACCAACAGTATCGTTGTGTAGTTCAACGTCGAACTGCTCATTTTCAAATTGGTGAAATTTAAATTGTGTGGACCATCGCTCATTGATTTCTTTGAGGTTTACTTGTTGGGTCATGATGATCACTCCCTCTTTCTTCTCCTGAAGAGTTTTCGTCATATCGAAATGGATGACTGCTCCAGTCTGGAGAATGATCATTGTCCCGTGACCTCTCCATACCTCTCCATCAAAGAAGACAATGTTATTTGATGTTTTATTTTCATCGTCGATTAGGGTTTGGGGTATCATGACTGCTCCTCAATGACAATTTCTTCGGGAGTCGAGTCATACGAAGGGGTATAAAATAGTACCCAAACGGCGACTACCAGAGCCGCTAGAAAAATAATGAGAAATATATTTTTTACGTTCATTTTCTTAGTACTGTTTGTCAAAAAATTTACATTTTCAAAATTTAATTTTATAATCAAGAGAGAATTATACTGAATTATACCGATCGTGTTTCAAAATTTGGTTTTTGGCAAAGAGAAAGCTCTCTTAGCTGGGATATCGAATCACGATCGGTACAAGCCCATCTTCTCTAAGTTGTTCGATGATAGCGTATATAAAGTCGAGCTTGAAAAAAAGTTTCCGATAGCGGATTATTACTATACCGATGGTGATTCAAAATCTCAAATTTACAATCACAATTGGCATGCTATTTTATTTGTATATTTAGGGTAATTTTATAAAAACATGCTTTATTCATTATATTACAATACTCTTCTTTTATTCGCTGGTGCTGCTTACTTCCCAAAAGTTTTGTATGATAAAATTTTTAAAGGTAAATACACCGAGAATTTTTCACAGCGTCTTGGTTTAAATTTTCCAAAAATACGTATCAATGATCGGTATACAATATGGGTACATGCTGTTTCTGTTGGAGAGACTAAAGCTGTGAGTAGTTTGGTGAGAAGGTTAAAAAAACGATTTCATAATCCCCTCATCATCATTTCGTCTACAACAGAAACGGGACATGCAGAGGCAAAAAAATGTTTGGCGTGTGCTGATTTCCATGTTTACCTACCTTTCGATTT
>JBCDHL010000354.1:0-2703 GCA_038750095.1 Chlamydiota bacterium | reverse complement strand
TTGTGATTGCTCTTCTCTTGCTCTAATGTTTTAATAACCTCCTCTATGTTGGGTCTCTCTTTCGACCTAAAGCTGCACATTTTCCAAATGAGGTCATGGAGTACTGCTTTGTCATTTTCATCATAATCAAGTAAATCTTTAGTTTTCATAATCCTCCGATAGGTTTTTCCTAAGGAGAAAATATCACAAGAGTATGCAGCCGAGCTTCCTCTTTTTACCTTATTGAGAAACAGTTCCGGAGCAGCATAATCTAGAGTTCCTTTTAAAGGTGGTTTTTTAGCAGGAGGTGGTGTTTTAAATGGTCGCCAAGAGTAATTCTTCATAAGGTCAAAGTCTGCTACTCGTATACGTTCTAAATTCATCCCATCAGCTGTGTTTGCAAGGCAGTTATTGGGTTTTATATCGAGGTGAGCGTATTTATCCTGATGCATTTCCTCAATTCCTAATGCAATTTCTAACATCACGCTGATGATACAATACAAACTTTTTGGTTTACCATTTTGAGACCATGCCTCAAGGTCTGTGTCGAAGTACTGACAGATAAGACCACACTTTCTATTACCTCTTTTTGAGGATTGATACTCAAAGTAATGGTAGTTGAGAAGGTGTTCCTTGTCTCTGAAAACCGAAAGAGCTTTTATCATCGTTTTCGAAATTTTAGTCCTCTTGTTAAACACACAGCGAACATGTGTGGCTTTGCCAGAAGAATCTAGAAGCTTATAAATTCTCTTAAATCCCCCTTCGCCAATAAACCCTTTCGATTCAGGTTCAGTTCCATGCATCTGACGAACGATTATCTTATCATCTATTACAAAGTAAGAGTGCTTGAGTCTGTTCTTTTTTCGCCTTGACAGCTTGAATACTTCACTCCTATGTTTGACTTTCTGAAATAAATTATACGCAACTTCAAATTCATCAGGCTTGGGAAGGTCGTGAATCACCTGGGTAGGTGGAAGGTAAGGAGCCTCTTCCACCTTTTCTTTTTCCAATGGATACTGAATTTGTATCGGTGGTTTTAGATAATTGATTCTGTTCCTATTTATTGGTTGGTAATTATTTTTCTTTAAACAACTAGTCAGAACTTTCAGAATACAAATTCCCGCAAAAATGCTCACAATTGTTGCAATGATAGTAGAAGTTGATGTGTAATCGTTTGTTACGCTCCAACTGCTATTAAAGGTAGATAGGGTTCCAGCTATCGGTTCAATAGGAGTGAATTCTATTAAAGGGTAATCATGTTCTTGTTGAATGGAGAAGGACTTATTTGTGATATCGTACATTATATTGTTCCTCAATTATTAGAATTTATACTGAATGAAATTGGAAATTACGCTTGATAGTCAGAGATTTTTACTTCTGACGAAGTGTGGAGATCGCAGGTAACTTAGACGAGTTACCAAGATCGAACACAAAGTCAGAGGCAAAAAGAATGACTATCAAGCGTAATTTCCAATTTCATTCAGTATATTCCGATCGTGATCCATAATTTGTTAATAGTTCGATCAAAAGCATTAGTGTATAAAAGAATATTTTAGAGGATTATCTCATACACTTTCAAAAAAAACAATATCTTGTTTTATACCCAATTTTAAATTACATTCTGTTTAAAATTTAATAGAGGATATAATGAGCTCATACATTTTACCACCATCTAGCCCTTCACCTACTAACTCAATCTCTCACACTGAAGTAATCAACATTCTTTATGATGATGATGATGAAATTTCGGAATTAACAGATAATTTCCAGAGGAAATTAGATGATTACCTTAACTTCAAAGCGCAAGAGAAAGATGTTTCTGATACATGCGTCCCTTTACGTGAAAAGATAAAAGTACTCAAAAAAAGGATAAAATCCATCAGTCTTATCGATGTTCCAAAAAATGTTGAAAGGAATAAATCTACATTACCAATTTTCATCATTACTTCCCAATTAACAAAAGCGCTCAGGGGCCATGCAATACAGCGAAGCGACGATTTAAAGCGTTCTATTTCAAAAACACTAGATATTTGTTTTAAAACTCTTTATTGCTTTGAAAATTTATACTCCAAATCCAAATTTCAGGATCTGAATTTGTATAACCACAAGCTAACGGAAATGGAAACAGACATAGATTTTGTGATCCCCTATCTACCCAAAAAAGAAAAAGAAACAAGACTCTTCCTCGAATATAGTTTGTGTACAATAAAAAGCATGAGAAAAGACGATTCGAAAAAGTCAGCGATTATTTTAAGATCGTCTATCCCTTCGACAGAAGAGTATATTAATAAAGAGCAATTACGCGCTCAGTCAATGTTGAGGGACATTGAAGCGATGAACAATTCTAGAGATAGATTAAATGCTAAAGAGGCTTTTATTCGACTTACCATAAACACCCTAGAGATGGCTGTACCAAAAAGAGTCGCGTCAGATACAAATACCAGAGAAGAAAAAAAGCCCCTCACATTGCCATTGGATGAACGAACTATAGACTCATGGAAACAAACGGCCAAACTTTTTATTAATCAATATCCACACGAATATCTCGACCAGAAGACCTATATTTATATATCTGAAATATTGGATAATGAGAGTTTTAAGGTTGATCCAGAAGATTACTTAGATTCCTTGATTTCAAAACGTGGTCGAGAAGCAAGCTACAGACTTCCCGATGATTATGCCCTTAACTTCTTTAGGTATCTATTAAAAGTTGTTGGATTGAGA
>JBCDHL010000353.1:0-2718 GCA_038750095.1 Chlamydiota bacterium | reverse complement strand
CTTCCTTAATACAAGTCGCTTAGAAACAAAACAAGTTGATAGTCAATTTAGAGGTCTTTTCACTAATGCTACACAACATAACGGGCACATCAGTGCTCTTCTAGAGCAGCCTCCTAAATTGTCACATAATGTAGGCACAAATACCGGTAAAGTTCCGGGGGTTCAGAGAACAAGCCTACTTACGTCTAGCACCCCCCTAAGTATCAGAGATTTTCACACCTATGCTCCAGCTCCAGAAGGAGGTGCAGATAGAATTGACCCTGTTCGTAGTGAAGTCATTCAGCATGTCCATAAAGGTGCTATAGAACAATTTGAAGAAGCTCCTCCAAATACCTTCGAATTTAAAAAAATCATGAAGAAGATTGCAAGTTCTGTAGTCTCATTAGACTCTCCAGAGAAGTTATCCACTGGAACATCTGTGCTTTACTATTTAGCAGGCTGGGTACCCAGTCAATTTGATCAACCTTTAAACAAATCTGTGCTTACTGAACGACGTGAATCACTTTTTAGTTCGACAACCACAAAGGCTCTATCCCAAAATAGACCTTTCATTCGAGCTCAAAAAGAAGCTCTTGCAGCTTTTGAAGGAGATGTGGAGAAAATAGAAAAAAAGGCTAATGGAGATGAAAAAGAAACTTCCCGAGAATTATACAATTACTTTTTAAACAATCGCGATCTATTAGATAAAAATATGTTAAGTACTCTTCTTACAAAATTTTGGAACTTGGGTGAATATGACTACTGTGTTGAGTTGGTAGATAATTCAAAAAAGAAAGAATTTATATCAGCTCCTGAAACAACGATACGTTACACCCGTGCACTATTGAAATCTAATTATTTCAATATGGAACGAGCAATTGGCTTGACCGATTTACTAAAGGAAAGAGGGGTTGATGATGTAGAATTACAAGCCTTACTTGGTGTCATTCACGCTATCAAAATGAATGCGGTAGCGAAACTTATAGAAATAGACGAGATGGACATTTCAGATGCCGAAAAGATTCAATTGAAAATGAACTCATTAGAAGATTTTCGAAAATGCTTTCCAGAAATCAAAGAAACTGATTTAACCACCGATACTTTGAAAAAAATTTGGACGGCAAATAATGAAAAATCTAAAGACCACTATATGCAAGCATGGAAGTCCAGTCGAGATCCAAAATATGGTGTCAGGGTAATTCACAGGTTATTAGAAGCGGGTAAACTCGATGAGGCTAAAATTTTAGCTGAACATGTTCAGCTGACCTGTATTCGCGACGGTGTTGATAACCCTAGCCAAACAAATCAAGCTTTAACACGTGCTATGTTGGAGGTCACACTATTGAAAGGTTCTCCATCGATCAATAAAAAAGGATTGGACGTAAGTACTTTAAAAAATCAACTCTTATTAAGTTGTAGTACACCAGCTAAAACGCAACACTCCATCACTAGTTTAGAAAACTTTGGTCGATTTCTTCCTGGTAATGAAGACGTAAAAAACACAATATCGATGCTAAAAAAGCATAAGTCAGAACTTGAACGTTCTGGCGACCACCAAAAAGTTATGGAGGAGCTTTGGGTAAGCAGTCCTTCAACACATTCAAGTACGACCCGTAATTTCGAAGATTTAGCCACCAGTTACAGATCATATTTTGGATGGAATTTTTGGAGTGGTAACACTCGATTTGGAGGGCAACTAACTGATCATTGTATTCATAAACGTGACATTGCTTATTTTAACGAAATGCTCAAAATCCCTTTAAAAGATCTTCCTCTTGACACAGATGAGGTAAATAATCCCGATAAAACCCTTGGAGATATCGATGATCCAAGAGAACTGTCAAAAATAGCTAATCAAATCATTCGATATGCATTCAAAACTGATGAGGGGTTAGAAAAGCTAAACTCTCCTGAACATAAAATTTTTGACGAAAAAGTAATGGCTCTTTTTTGGTACCTAGGTGCTCCAACATCTGAACTTAGAAAAAATTTACCTGACACGTACACAAATATTGCTTTTAGTTTGGCAACAGGTCTAGGAGATTGCCGCCACCATGCTCAAGTCAAACAGCTTCTTTTTGATACCTGGCAGAGAGCAAAAGTTGATCAATGGATTGAAAAAATTGAAGCTATAGACAACATGGATCCCAATGATATGACCGATCAAATTAAAGCTAATAGGCAAGAGTACGTGAATTTGATAGATGAAAATTTAAAAACCCAGATGCGAGTCGTTCATGTGGATATACATGCGCCGCTTCAAAAAGATAATGATTTTCTTGTATGGGAAGGTGATACTCTTGTGAAAGACTCAGATACAAGATTTATTGAAGAACACAGCCTTAATGTACTTGTCGATTATGACGGCCAAGGTAACATAGAGGATGTCGAATTGGCAGATTCCTTTTATCATTTTACCTATCTTCTTCAAAGCGGTCGGATCGATTTTGAAAATTTTGCTCAAGGAATTAGAGTAGAAGGTGGAAAAATAAAAGCCTGGGACCCTATTAGCGAAAAATTTATTGAAATTCCTTTTGAGTTGGCACGGACAATATGGTCCGAGCATATAAATACTAAATATGGACCTGGAACAACCCCTGCGTTTATGGGAATGCCAGTCGCCGAAGATAGCCCATTTTCTAACCCAAGAAACTTAGGTGAATCGCTCTCTACAGCAGATGCGGCTTTTGATACAATGAGGGATGCTTACTTGAATGATTTATAAAACAACTCTTCCTT
>JBCDHL010000352.1:0-2736 GCA_038750095.1 Chlamydiota bacterium | reverse complement strand
ATTCCAAATTTTGAATCACGATCGGTATAACCTAATCTTAGCACGGCGGAAACGATTAATGGCAACATATTTATACTTTGCTAAATATCATGCTTTAATTCGGGAAACGCTACTTTCACAACCTGGTCATAGTGATCAACGAAATGAAACTCTATCCCTTCTTTGATGTATTCTGCTAACTCCTCGACATCACGGCGGTTTTCTTCAGGAAATATCAGCGTATGGAGTCCGCTACGCCTAGCAGCAACAACCTTCTCTTTGACACCGCCTATTGCAAGGACTCGTCCCGTTAGAGTTAACTCCCCAGTCATCCCTAGATCCTGTATTACAGGAGTTTCAGTGAGCAACGAAAGAAGCGCTGTCACCATCGTGATACCTGCAGAGGGACCATCTTTTGGGGTCGCCCCTTCGGGAATATGGATGTGAACTTGTGTTTTCTTGAAAAATGTAAAACCTGGGGCATATTTATGCAGAGCGCTATGAAGAAAGCTCCAGGCGATCTGAGAGGACTCTTTCATCACATCACCAGCCTGACCAGTAAGCTTCATTTCTGTCTTCTCACCGGTCACCTTAATGGTTTCGATGTACAAAGTAGCTCCACCCATAGAGGTCCAAGCTAGTCCAGTACACACCCCTGCAGGCGTAGCATGATAAATTTTGTCACTTGTGAAAATTCTGTTTCCTTGGTATTATTTGAGGTTTCTTCCTGTAATCCTGTGCTGTTTGTGAACAGGTTTCTTTGTCTTCTTTTTCTTAGTATTCTGCTCTTCAGTGACAACGTTAACAGCTACCTTTCTTAAACATTTTTTTATTTGGTTTTCGAGCCCACGAACGCCTGACTCAAGCGCATACCCGTTCACGATCTTTTTTATCGCATCATCCGAGAAGTTGACGTCTTTAACCCTAAGACCCATATTTTTACGATTTCTTGGGATCAAGTATTTCTTTGCAATTTGAACTTTTTCATCCATCACATAGCCTGATAGACGCAAAATATCCATTCTATCCCTTAGAGGAGCTGGAATCGTATCAAGAACGTTAGCTGTGACGATAAAGAGAACATCAGAAAGATCACAACGTATGTCGAGATAATGGTCTAAAAACTCTTTGTTTTGTTCGGGATCAAGCACTTCTAATAATGCAGATGCAGGGTCACCGTGGTAACTGCTTCCCATCTTATCGACCTCGTCGAGCATAATAACAGGATTCATGGTCTTGCAATTTTTAAGAGCTTGGATGAGCTTTCCTGGCATAGCACCAATATACGTACGTCGGTGCCCCTTGATTTCAGCCTCATCGCGCATTCCTCCGACTGAAAACCGGTAGAATTTTCGATTCAGTGCTCGAGCAATACTGCGCCCAATACTGGTTTTTCCAACTCCTGGAGGACCTACCAAACAGATGATACTTCCCTTCACACCCCCAGAAAGTTTCCCGACACTAATGAATTCCAGAATCCGTTTTTTGATATCCTCAAGACCATAGTGATCTTCTTCGAGAATTTGATTGGCCTCTTTCAGGTCATGTCTCTCTTCGCTATGAATCCCCCAGGGAATAATCGTCAACCAGTCGAGGTAGCTTCTGGCAATTGCATATTCGGCAGACTGAACTTCAAGAACGCTCAACTTTTCTAGCTCTTCATCGATGACCTCTTTAACATCATCGGGAATACTGCGCTGTTTCATCCTCTCTTCGAACTTTTCTTTATCAAGGGACTTATCGTCTCGCTCGATTCCCAATTCTTTTTTGATTGTCTTGAGCTGCTCACGTAGAAAAAAGTCTTTTTGACTTTTATTGATTGTCGCTTCAATCTGCATATTAATATTGTTTTGAAGGATGCTGATATCTAACTCTTTTTTGAGCAAAGTTAGTGATTTATCGACTCGTCCTTCGACTTCGAACGTTTCTAAAACGCCTTGAAGCTCTTCTCTTGTTGCAGTTGTTAGTGCAACAGCAAAATCTGCTAGTTTACCCGGTTCTGTAAAATCTGAGTGACCGAGAAAGATCTGTAATTCTTCCTTGAAAAGAGGGTTGAGTTGTAATAATTCTTTAATCGTTGTGATGATACTTATCGCGTAGGCTTTAAGCTCATCAGTCAACTCATTCTTGTCCTCATAGAATTCAACTTTTGCACGCAAACCTGATTCAGTCTCTATTGGCTCTTCAACAATGATACGCTTATCCATACTGAGGATGACCTGCGCTCCTCCCTGCTCTACGGGAATGACCCTCAAGATTCGAGCCATAACACCGACTCTGTAAAGGTCACTAAAGTCAGTGGTATAGATATCGCACTCTTCGTCTTTTGTCAGAAGTAGCCCCACACATTTGTGATCAGACTTAGCCACTTTTTTAAGAACTTCAAAGTAAGGACCTGGTTCAATAACGAGTGGTGCTGCCATTCCAGGAAAGAAAGGACGTTTTGTAAGTGGAAAAAAATCCAGCTCATCGGGTGGAGGGGAAACCTCTTTCTTTTTTGTTTTCTCTCCCTGTAGGGATTGAATGACTGCGCTTTCAAGTTCTAAATTGACATCATCATCTTTCTTTTCGCTCAAAGCTGACCTCAGGATTAAATTTTTTTATTATCTTATGTTGCTTGGATGTACATAGATCCTCCATATAGGATATGCATATTGCGGATAAAATTCAATAAGTTTAACTATACCAAAACGCTTTCGACGGGCAAGAAAACGAATCGTATTTTCTTTATACTGAGTGAAATTGGAAATTACGCTT
>JBCDHL010000351.1:0-2741 GCA_038750095.1 Chlamydiota bacterium | reverse complement strand
GGAAAATCGACATTGTTTAATGCGTTAACATCTATAGCTGCTGAAGCATCCAATTACCCCTTTTGCACCATTGATCCCAATGTTGGCGTTGTTGATGTGATTGATCCACGGCTTCAAGTGCTTTCCGAATTATCGAAAAGTAAGAAGTTGATTTACGCCTCGATGCAGTTCGTTGACATCGCGGGCTTGGTCGCTGGAGCGCATAAAGGCGAAGGACTTGGAAATAAGTTTTTGGCGAACATTAGAGAAACGGATGCTATCGTTCAGGTGATCCGATGTTTTGATTGCGATGATATTGTCCATGTATCAGGTAGCGTCGATCCAATTCGTGATATTGAAGTGATTAATCTCGAACTTGTTTTGGCTGATTTACAGACTTGTGAAAATGTGTTGGCAAAGTTAGAAAAACAGTCGAAAGGGAACAAAGAGATGCTTCCTGAAATCGAAGCGCTTAAGAAAGTTCGCGATCATTTGAATGAAGATCAACTCGTTCGCACTCTCGAACTAACTGATGAAGAGCGAGAGCATGTTCGAAAATATCAGTTCCTCACAGCTAAGAAATCCTTATACATTGCAAACGTTTCTGAAGACGACCTTCCTGAGATGGATAACAAATATGTACAGCAAGTGAAGGATTATGCTGAAAGAGAGGGGAGTATTGTGATTTCCGTTTGTGCTAAAGTGGAAGAAGAGATCGCACAGCTCCCTCCCGAGGAGCGCTCTGAGTTCCTAGAAAGTTTAGGATTACAGCAATCTGGGTTAGAACGTTTGATTCAAGCATCATTTGAAATGCTTGGATTGATTACCTACTTAACCACGGGAGAGTTAGAAACAAGAGCTTGGACCATTAAAAACGGTACTCCTGCAGCAGAAGCAGCAGGGAAAATACATACTGACATTCAGAAAGGGTTTATTCGAGCTGAAGTTGTTGCTTATGACGATATGGTTGAATTTCGAGGACGCGTAGGTGCTCGTGATGCAGGAAAGGCACGTTCTGAAGGTAAAGAGTATGTCGTTAAAGATGGCGACGTCATTCTATTTTTACATAATTAATTTCTTTTAATTTACAGCGCTATTTGGTTAGATGAATCATAAGGAGAGTTTCTTATGGATCTGCCTGTAGCGCTTCCGCACCATCTTGCTTTTCTTGAGAAAATTGAGAATGAAAATGAGATGTTGCAAGTTTTGATTAAAGAACCGGTCGATCTCGTTCTTTTTTTTGAAAAAGCATGTGTTGATAATGCGTGGGCGTTAAGTCACCGAACGGTGATGTCGAAAATTCTTTCCTGGGCAACTTATCAGTTTTTGCATGGTGTACTTGCTGTAGAGATGGCAGAAAAAATACAGGAGCTGGTTTTTGCTTATCACGAACTTTTGAGTCATTCCCTTCCAAGGGACATAACGGTTGTTTCAGGTGGTAATACCTATCCTGTTAACAGCTTGATGTTTGGAATGAGTAGTTCCATTTTTTACACTTTTTTCCGTCAGGAATGTATAGAGAAAGAAAAGAGGGAGATAGAATTCAGAGAAGTTCCAGGTGACATTTTTGAAGCGATGATCGAGTTCATACATAGTGGTCGAGTAGAAGATTTATGGAAAGCTGAAAAGAGTTTTGTCATGAAAACTCTGCAACAAGCTTCAGATTGGGAGATGGGTGGACTTGTCGCTTATTGTGCGAATATCTATAAGCGTTATATTCACACGGTTAATGCTGTTAGTACTTTAAAAGTGGCACACCAAAACAGCTGGAATGAGTTAAAGAAGAGTGCGATAGAATTTATCAATGAGCAGGCGCTCGGTGTTTCATTTCATGAAGTTGGTACGAGTGACTTGTATATGCATTTCCATCGATACAGCAAAGAGGCAATGGAAGTGTTTCATGAGCTGAGTAAGGATGTGACATTTCTTGGTTTTGAATACGAACTCTTAGAGGACAGATCCTTTACGAAAGTCATTACTCATGCCCCCTCACTAAAGGGTGTAGATCTACAAAATACACGAACATTTAGTGAAAGATTGAAAGGGTTACCAATAGACCTTGAACAGCTTGATTTATCGATGTGTGAGTGGTTGAGTGAGGTGACACTAAAAACAGTGATCGAAGTCTGCCCTCATTTGAAGGTGCTAAAGTTGAATAGCAACACCCAGTTGTGCCACAAATGCTGGTCGCAACTTCACTTGCTAGATAATCTTGAACACTTAGAGATCTCGAGATGTAATCAAATAAGTGATGATGATTTTCTCGTAATCACTAGAGGGTGTCCTTACCTTAGAACATTGTCAATTGAAGGGTGTTCTCGATTGACGGATAATTCTCTTGTAGAGTTATCCATGGCGAACTCTGGTTTGGTTAACGTAGATTTTTCGAGGACATCAGCAACTGATGCAGCGATTACCGAGTTGGCTTATCGTAATTGGCAGTTGAGAGAGTTGAAGCTTCATCGATGTAAATCGATCAGTGATCATGCAATCAAAGAGGTAGTGAGACTAGCGTCAAACCTTCAGTCTCTAGACCTCTCAGGATCGAGTATATCTGGGGACACAAAAAAAGAGTTGTTGGCTATCAATATGCACCTGAAAATTACATAGCTGTTATCTAAAAATGCATCTTTTTGAATATGCCCAAATTTTGAAACACGATCGGTATATAGTCCTTCCGTTTCAAAGAGACCAAAAGATACTAATTTCATTCAGTATAACTTTGAATTTAGTAGGTTTGGGGCTCCTTGAATCGGAAGGAG
>JBCDHL010000350.1:0-2764 GCA_038750095.1 Chlamydiota bacterium | reverse complement strand
TTATTGAAACCTGTAGCATCAATTTCAAAGACCATTTCTAATAAGGACTTTATCTCATTTGTTGATAAGCTAGACTGCTCGGCAAAAGTAGAGAGATAGTGAATGAGCAATTCATTTTTGAAAATTTTATCGGAGTAAGTCTTTCCTTTTACTTCATCGATAAATGAGAGGTAAATATCTCGACTTTTTTCTCTTCCTTTTTCAGGGTCTTTTTTCATCCACATTTCAGATTTTAGGTCAGTCAGAAAAACCTTCAGCTGTCGATTTGAAATTGCTTCTGAAAAATTGATCATTTTATCAATCTTTTCTTCAATAATTTCGACAAAACTAGATCCTGCTTTACAGCCATCCCAAAGAGTGTTTTGACGTACTAATCCATAATAAAAAAACAGACGGTAATCTTCATCAATCAAAAGATCTATTCTTTCAGAAAAGTAGCTTGTCAACTTAAGTATTCCTACTTCTCCAGGACAGTTTAGTAACATGGCAAGCTCTTGAGCAATATCGGAGGGAACCTCAGAACCATCACTCCGCTTATGGGTAAGACCCCATAGCGGAGATGATCTCCAATGCATTCCCAAAAAAGTATCGTTTTCAGCGAGCATATAAACTGTTCTACCGAATTTTTTGAAGTCCTGAAATCTATTAACTAGAATTTCCCTCAATACCTCTTTATTTGGCAGTTTCACCTTTTTACTAAAATGTTGATTACTCTCTTGATACTTTTCACGAAGAGGTAAATTTTCAGAGTGTGGTTTTAACTTAATTTGGAGAAAAGTCGATTTTTGGTTTTCGATAGCTTTCCAATCAATTGAAAAAGTAACTTGAAAATGATTATAGTCATCTAATTTATCTAATGGATTCAAGATATATAAATGTAAATAGTGATAATAGGAAGAACGTAAAAGCTCCATCCCGCCATCCCCAAGCAGAACTTGAAGTGTTTTTTGATCATCACACCCCTGTTCTCTGTAAATCGCTTCTAATATTGAAAAGGGAGTGTCGTCGCTTCTTGAAATATTTGGATCTTCAGTAATCGCATCTCTAAACACAGGTTTTAGCAAACGATCAATTGTGAGGGAAGAGAAGTCACCATCTTTATCCATCTCTATTTTAATATTTCTTGATGCACGAGTTGGGAACAAAGAAAATAAACTTCCAGCGTTTTCATTTTGAACTTCTAATGCCTTTCTATAATGTGAGAGTAAAGCTGAATCATCAGCATAGAAGAAAACACTTTCGGCTAAATCATCTCCCTTGAGCTCAAATGTTGTTGACATTGAGCAATATTTTACAATTTTATCCGGAATGTTTTTAACGATAAGGCTTTCAACTAACTTAAACAACACAGTTTTCATTATGTGACATTCTGCAGAGTCACTGAATGGCTTTGTGCTTTTTGATTGACTCGCCAATTGATAAATAAATTGTAATCGAGAGAATTTTTTTGCCAGTTCAAGCGCATTTTCAGGCTTTTCCCAATATGGATGATCCAACTCTGGTAAAGCAACGACCTCTTTTTGAATTAAAAACATCGCTTTATTCGGTAGCCCTAGATTAATAAGCTGCTCCGAATTCTCTATGAGCTTAGATAATTTTTCTTCGAGCTCTTTACCTATTTTTGGAATTTCAGTATTGGGTAAGGCTTTTAAATGACTAGAGACGTTATCTTTTTGACGTAAATCCCTTGGTTTTTTATTAATGTATGTTACGAATTCTTTCATAGGTGCGTAAGAAACAGCCTTGCTTTTCAGTAATCCAGCAGGAGGGACAATCTTAAGGGTGCGAGTATAACCATCAAGCTTCGAGACCAGTTCTTGAGCCTCATGTAGTTCTTTTTCTGAAATATATCCTTTTTGAAACTGCTTGACGCTATAGCGAGATAGAGCGCGATTGGCTTCTTCAATCGCTTTTTTGAACTCACTCAACTGGTTGATATTATCTGAATCAAAATATTCAGACCTCGAAAGTTCTTGATAAAGTTTCATCAGTGAAGCGTACTTGATTAAGAAAGTGATTCTTTTGTACTTACTCTCTTCTAATTTACTGCTCATTAGAGCGAGTAGACACTTAAAACTACAAGTGCCTGACCTCTGAGGAGTAATACTACGCAATTTTCTCTCTTCTTCTACATCTCTATCTCCTTCAAGAAAAGGTAGAATACGATTATAGATATCCTCGCTATTGTGTTTGACAAATATCTTTTTCCTATCGATAGTATCTACATATTTATCCAATTCGAGGAGTGAATTCCAAAAATCTTCATTCAAAATTTTTTCTTGTTTGATATTTTTTAGGATATAAAAAGGTTTGATTTTTCTTTTCTTTGAATCAATCTCTACTAAATGGTTTTCTGTGCCTGCTCCTGTATTTATGACGGTGAATTGAAATGTATCATCAGCCTCTTTATTGATTTTGTAGAGCACAGTATGACCACCGTAACGGGCGTTATACCCCCCTATAGAAATCAACTCCTCTCCAGCTTTCATTCCATCTAGTTTTTTTATGATGGATTGACTATCCTCAAGTTTCTGTATGGATTTCAAGATTTCAAGTGTCTCTTTCTCTCCCTCCTGAAGATAAGGCTGCAAAAGCTCAAATAGAGAAGTTCTATTTAATACAGGATCCCCCCCCTCCATACCTGTATCGCTAATGAAAGTATCTCCTAGTGCTAGGGCTACTAATTTCGGGAATTTAGTGAATGCTGTCGTCCGTTTTAGAGCCCTTTCGCCAGTCCCTGAATGAAACTTTGGTGGAGTTGGGG
>JBCDHL010000349.1:0-2765 GCA_038750095.1 Chlamydiota bacterium | reverse complement strand
TTGATAGCGATTCTCTATATCTCTGATCTTTTGCTCTATCTTGAACACTTGTCTTAGTTGGGTGTGATCTCCGTACTTCGTCAAAAACAAAAAAACTGACTATCAAGCGTAATTTCCAATTCTCCTCATTATAAAAAAACAGTAAGAATTTAAATTAGAGGTATCAATCAATGCTTTAATATGTTATCTTCGTTCTTTAACTCCTTAACAAAGATCATGTAATGTCATTTCAAAACTTAAATTTATCAAAAGAAATTCTCCAAGCACTGAATAAACTGGGTTTCGAATCTCCGACTCCGGTTCAAGCAGCCTCAATACCAGTGATTTCATCTGGAAAAGACCTCAAAGCCTCAGCAAATACAGGTACAGGAAAAACCGCCGCATTTCTTATCCCTGCTCTGGAAAGAGTGACACCCAAACCTAAAGAGGGATGCAGCGGACCGCGGGTCATCATTCTCGTCCCAACACGAGAACTCGCGATGCAGGTATCGAATGAAGCTCTTAAACTAAGTAAGTTTCTCCCAAAAGTGAAGACCGTTTGTGTTTACGGTGGTGTACCTTTTCCTAAACAGCGACAGCAGCTTTCGAGGAAAGTAGATATATTGATCGCAACACCTGGTCGTTTTATTGACCACTTACGTCGTGGAAAATTAGACCTTTCTTCCGTAGAAATGTTTGTTCTAGATGAAGCTGATAGAATGCTGGACATGGGATTTTATGAACCTGTTCAAGAAATTTATTCTTCTTTTCAAACACACCCACAGACCCTTCTGTTTTCTGCGACTTTAGAGGGTCCAATCTTGAAACTTACCAAGACGCTCCTTGAAAATCCGGAAACTGTATCGGTAGCAAGCCGAATGACGAAACATGAAGATATTAAACAACATATACATCACGCTGACGATTTACCTCATAAAAAGCGTATGTTAAATCACCTCCTAGCTGATGAAGAAATCCACCAAGCCATCATTTTTACCTCCACAAAACGTTTTGCTGAGGAGCTTGTGACTTCCCTCAGAGATAAAGGACACCACGTTGCTCCACTACATGGAGATATGTGCCAACGTCAAAGAACTCGTACGATGAAACGCATGCGTGACGGCAAAATTAAAATTCTTGTTGCGACTGACGTTGCGGCTCGAGGATTAGACGTTAATACCATCAGTCACGTCTTCAATTTCGATCTACCTACTAATGCAGAAGACTATGTTCATCGGATTGGAAGGACTGGTAGAGCTGGTGCAAAAGGGGTTGCGATTTCTTTTGTATCCTCAAAAGACCGACAATTTCTTAAACAGATTGAGAAATTCACTAATCAAAAATTAGAAGCTCTTACTATCACTGGTTTGGAGCCCAAAAAGAAAAACTTCGATGAACAACCACCCAAACGTGGCAATAGGAGTAAACACGCAAAGCCTCCTTTTGCTAGAAGAGGCAGTAAGAATAAAGCAAACCATTCAAAGTCTACGCCATGGAATAGAAGAGAACAAAAGCGAAAGCGATCTTTCAAAAAGAAAGCCATAGCCGCTTAATTCCTTCTCTACCTAGGTTTTTTCCATTAAATATCGAGAAGTCTTTAATAGAAGGGACCTAGGTGTAAATCTTGTTATAAAGACAAGAAATTTATTGGCAATTCCAGGCACGACGACGGTTTTACCTTTAAGCATTCCCGAGTACCCACTCTCTGCTACATCGACTACTGAAGCGATTGGACGCTTAAATGCACGTGTTTCCGCAGTATCAGCAACGACAAAAAACTCCGTATTAGTAGCGCCAGGACACAAGACAGTCACGCTAATATTATATTCTTTCAACTCATTAGAAATAGCCTCGCTGAAACTGATGACATAACTCTTTGATGCGTAATAAACAGCTTGCAATGGACCCGGAGCAAATCCCGCTGTCGATGCAACATTGAGAATTTTACCACTACGACGGAGAATCATATCCTCCAAGAAAAGCTTTGTTAGGCCTGTTAAGGCTACGGTGTTCACCTGAATCATCGCTTCATGCCTTTCCCAAGAACGTTCATGAAAAAAATCATGCCCGCCGTATCCTGCATTATTAATCAGGTAATCGACCTCTAATCCATACTCCTTGACCGCCATGTAAACCTTTTCCGCAGCTCCATGTTCGGATAAGTCTTGAAGGATAAGCGTGACCGTTAAATTGGGATTTTCTTTGATGAGTTCATCTTTTAGCTTCTCTAAACGATCTCCTCTTCTTGCCACGAGAATAAGATCTCCACCACCTCTTGCGTGGATTTTTGCTAATTCCAGGCCAATTCCACTAGAACCACCCGTAATTAGTGCTGTCTTTTTGTTATCATCAACCATGATTAGCCCCTCTAATTTTGAATCACGATCGTTATAAACTGATGATCCTTCCAAAAAATTCGTGATTCCAGCATCTTTAAATGATCTTAAAACAAGTATGACACAATGTAAATTATATAAATATTATTTCATTTAATCTGATAGTAGGAAGAGACAACTTATGAGCAAGTTAACGCCAGTATCTTTTAGCATAGAGTGGAAAAATGGTGTAACATACGGAGGTTTTGCGATCGATGAAACCTCTTTAGATCGTAGCAAAGTTGATGAGGTCTTTGGTTCTCTTGAGAAACAGCAACCTGAAGGAATAAAAATAAAACATAACTTGATTCAAAAACAATCCAAAGATCAATGCGATAAAGACGGAATCGATCAACTTAATAGTAAGGAAAAAATTGAAGGCCTTCTAAAAGAGACCCTTGCCTCTCTGTT
>JBCDHL010000348.1:0-2770 GCA_038750095.1 Chlamydiota bacterium | reverse complement strand
ATTCTGTTAATGGTTCGAAGTTCACTTCCAATGGTACTCCTTCGGGAGAATCACTCTTTGGAAATTTAGGAAATTGGTACCAACTACCCTGCTTATTAACCAGAAAGTAACTGACTTCATAAAGGTGTCTGTTTAAATGATCTGAAACAGAGTGGCCAGAAACTAGAGAAACCTCGTGTTCAGAAGACCTTCCTCCAGCGATCAAACCAACTTTTAGAGGAGAGACCCCTTTTTTTTTAGAACATCCACCAGCTGTTTGCTAAAGTTTGTAATATTCCCTGCACCGAAAGTCACTACGACATCATGAGGACGTAATTCATTCAACAGATTGGGAATAATTTCATCTTCCGTCATATGACGGAAAGGGACATCGGAAATTTGCTCATTTTCCTCAATGATATCTTCATGAGAGATTCCAGGAATTGGTGACTCACCTGCACCATAAATATCAGTGATGATGACTTCGTCTGCTTCGTCAAACACTCCACCAAATTCACCCAGACAATCGCGAGTTCTTGAGTAACGATGCGGTTGGAACACGACAAAAATTCTACGCTCTTCTACAGCTTGCCTAATAGCGTTCAATGTAAAAGAAATCTCGGTCGGATGGTGAGCATAATCGTCAATCACCATCACCCCACACTCTTCACCTTTCTTCTCACAACGCCGTTTTACCCCCTCAAAAGAGTCGAATGCCTTACGGATCACCCCTTCATCAATACCTATCGACAAACTCAAACCAAACACAGCAAGAGAGTTAAGAGCATTATGAGCACCAATAAGAGGAAGTGTTACATTAGGGTAAACCTTGTCCCTGAAGTGGATATCGTAACTAAGGGACCATCCATTCTGCTCATAGTTTACCGCTCGTAAGTCACAGCTTTCGCAGAATCCAAAGCTCGCTCCCTTTGGAGACATTGCTTTCAAGTACATGTTATCCCCACACCAAAAGAGATGATCTTCATTATCAACTTGATCGACGAACTGTTTAAAGCTCCCAATCAATTGATCTTTTGATCCATAATGATCAATATGATCGGATCCGATACTCGTGATGATTGCTCCATGAGGAAAAAATTTCGTAAAAGATCCATCGCTTTCGTCCAGCTCAGCAACAAAGTACTTTCCCTCTCCTTTTCCGGCATTTAATCCCCTTTGCAACATAACGCCACCAACAGAATATGAGGGGTCCATTTGAGATTCAATTAGCACATGAGCAAGTAGTGATGAAGTCGTCGTCTTGCCATGGGTTCCGGAAACGCCCAACAACTGAGAATCTCCTATAAGTGCCTTCAACAAATCTGAACGATGCAACATTGGGCAGTTCATCTCAACAGCTGCGCGGTATTCGGGGTTGTCTTTGGTAATTCCTGTACTGTATACGATCGTCGATTCTGGTGTAACAAACTTTGGGTCATGTCCAATGTTTACTTTTGCACCCTTTGTTTGTAATTCTTCAATAAGAGAGTTACTTCTCAGATCGCTGCCAGTAACGACTGATTGGTTTTCTAGTAACATGCGAGCCAATCCGCTCATTCCTATACCGCCGATACCTATAAAATGACACTTTTTTGTCATATACCTTCTCCTATTATGGAATCAATTCAGCAACTAGTGTAGACAGGTCTTGTTGCTGGACTTTATCTTTATAATCTTTCATGCATTGCTTCATTTTCTGGGAAGTCATGGGTTCTTTTTGTAAGAGGTTAAAAATCTCACCTGCCAACTTCTCTGCATCAATCTCACCCTCATTAAAAATCAAGGCACCACCAACTATGTTAGCCATAAATTCTCCGTTCCTAGCTTGGTGATCGTCCATCGCGTAGTTGTATGGGATCAAAACCGCAGGCACTTCAAATTCCAAAGCTTCAGCAATCGTTCCTGCGCCCGCACGTCCCACAACTAAATCAGCCACATTCCAAGCCTTGCCTATCTCCCTCTCGAAATCTTTCACACAGTGTTCGACCTTAATATCATCGTAGTGTTTTCGAACACGTTCACATTCCTCTTTATTGCCTGTAAAGTGAATCACCTGTAGTGTCTGAAGGTCTCCTGGATATTTTGATAAAGCATGAGTCATCAATCTATTGATGGCAAAAGCACCCTGTGACCCCCCGAAAACCAAGAGAGTGTTTTTTTCAGAATTCAAATTAAAGTAATTGAGGGAATCCGATTTTTGCTGCTGGTTTCGCTGAACTTCTTCTCTTAATGGAGCATCTATTTCAACTGTTTTTCCTTTCAGCAAGTTCGCAGCGCCCGGAAATTGAATTCCGGTAAAAACGGCATGTTTTGCAAGTAGGCGATTCACTCTTCCAGGTACAGCATTGCCCTCGTGCAAAACGATTGGAATAGAACGCATTTTCGCAGTCAAAAGAACGGGAAGAGTGTGGTAACTTCCAAATCCGACAACAATGTTGGGTTTGAATTCTTTTATGATTTTGTCACTTTGCAAGATACCTGATGCGACTTTTCCAAGACTTTTCAGAAGCGTTATCGGTTTTCTTAGAGGGAAATAGCCACATGCCACTTCTTCGTAAGGGAATTCAGCTCGATCAAAAAAGCGGCTATCATTTAGGCCTCCACCAGCAAACGTTAGGTAGATATCTGGATCTTTTTCCTTGAGCTTCCTTGCGAGGGCGACGGCAGGGTAAACATGACCTCCAGTACCTCCAACAGCAATCAGAACGCGCTTTACCATGGTTGTCTCACCTTAAAATAACTACCACTTAAAATACGCTCTTAAGATTAAATAAGAAAGAATAAAAAATAT
>JBCDHL010000347.1:0-2771 GCA_038750095.1 Chlamydiota bacterium | reverse complement strand
CTCAGATATACAGATCAGCGTTTCTAATATCGAGCTAGACATTTTCCCGCCTAGTAACGAAATGTTTGGAAGTTTAGCACACTTCGATAGCGCAACCTTAACCCTGACGGGTATGCTAAGCGACAATAATGGCTTCTCTATTCCATTAGATGGAATTATTGAGCCATCCTATGCTTTTTTCAGAATCTATGACGAGTGATTGATTAAGTAAACTTTTCAATCTATCGGATACCCAAGTGAGCAGTAAAAACGAACATCCTGAGAAAAAAATAGCCTTTTTAGTAGAGGGCTGCAAGCAAGGTAATCTGTCTTGCCAAAGGCAAATATTCGAATTATTTGCTGGCCGAATACTTACGGTTTGTAGAAGATATGAAAATCGACAAACCGGCGCTAAGGATATTTTACAAGAAACCTTCATAAAAGCCTTCGATAAGATCGGTCAATTTGATCCACAGAAAGGTCGATTCGAAGCTTGGTTAAAACGAATAGCAATAAATACTGCGCTGAAATCACTTCGAGGACAAACATTGACTCTACCCCTTCAAGATGCCGATTCAAGCTATACCATGAATGTAGAAACGTCTGCTTCTCCCGATCTTAGGGAGGAGCAGATTCTGCAATTAATTAAAGAACTACCAACCGGCTACAGAACAGTATTCAACCTGTATGTAATCGATGGATATAGCCATGCAGATATCGCTAAAAAACTCAGCATAAGCACACAAACGTCCAAGTCTCAACTCTCTAAAGCCAAAGCCAAGTTGAGATTAAAAATTCAAAGTATTATCAATCAGGAATCTGAAAGTATTTGAAAAAACATAAGTCATGAGCAAGCAAGAAAATTTCGAGGATTGGCGTCAACGGCTAGAAAAATATAGTTCCCCATTAGATGTAGACAGCGAGTGGGCTAGTATAGCACCAAATTTGCAAAAAAATAGAAAAGCTAATCGCTGGCCGATCCTTTTATTCTTTTTGTTAATAGGCATCTTATCGATAGTAAGCTATTCTATATCAAATGCAAAAACTGAACCCAGCAATGAGGAATCAGCTCATCATACGGCGTTTAATTCAACCACTATCCCGCAATCAAATGTCTTGGACACCTTGATTGATCGTATCGCATCAACAAAAGCAGAAGGGTTGAATATAGATAAATCAGATCTTCAAAAATCAATGAAGGAAGAAAAGAAAAATATTGAATTAGCAGAAGATATTGTTGCTCCTGAACCCCTAACAGTCAGCGACAACTCAAATTCAATCCAAGATTCATTAATTGGCGATGACAAGAGAAAAGAAAAGCCTGATTATACGCACTCTGAACAAACTAGTAACGAATCTGCTTCAGAACGCCTGAAAAATACAGGCTCGCCTGTAGAAATTGAAAAGCAAGGAGCTATAAAAAATATAAACAGCCTGGCGATTTCAGAAATTTACGAGCCTTTGCTTGATAGGGTTCAACCTCTTTCAATGAATTCATCGAATGCAGTAACTCTAGAAAAACCCAAACCCCTGATATACTTTTCAGCAGGACTCGGTACGACTCAGCAGCGATTTTCGTCAGATGATTTAGATACATCTTTGATGCGCAGTGATTTCGAGGAGCATCTAGAAACTTTTTCTCTGGAGTTAGGTGCGAGGTGGCCATTATCTAACCGCACATTTCTGACGACTGGCCTGACTTTCTATAACTGGACAGATCAATTTTCCGTAGACTACACCGCCCAGCAAGATTTCCTTTTAGAAGATGTACTCATACGTATAATTGAGAATCAAACGTCGGGCGAGACAGAAGAAGTTTTTGGAGATACCATTATCTCCGGTTTTAGAAATGTCTCAGCCGTGCACTACAATGAGTACAGGGCCTATGGCCTTACTTTCGGACTAGGTACAGACCTCTGGCGCAAAGGGCAATGGCATGTATCCTTAGGTGTCGACGCCATACTTGAGATGAGATTTACTGCTAGAGGTAGGTATCTGGAGCAACCAACCTTAATTTCAGATCTCCAAGATTTCGGATACAATAAAAACAGATTGGGTTGGAGTGCCCGTCTGCAACTTGGATTAGGCTACAATCTCAACGAGAATTGGACCATCATGTTTGCCCCCTTTGCGCAAAACCGCTTTAGTAACCTATTAGATAGTGGTAGCGATAACAAAGCAACTTATTGGCGACTTGGTATGAACCTGGGCGTGGGCTATCGACTTTAAATATAAAGTTATAAACTTATCTTAAAAGGATAGTTTGAGCACCATAAGGCGATATAAACTCAAGATTTACGCTATTCACTTTCTGGGAAATTTTGTCGTAATGGGGCTGATGTTTGGCTTAGCTCATCTGAGCAGAGGCGATTCTTCTTACAGTTTTTGGAAAGATGTGATCTACTACGGACTTGCTTTTGGCTTGGCTATGCCATTTGTGCCTATCTTATTTGGAAGATATGTGGAGCGAAAACTCGATATGAGCTGGGAAGAGATTGTGCAGCGACTACAAGCGAGTACATTGAATAAAAGCCTGGTTGAAAAAAGTGGCAGTCTGATTGAGCTCAAGCTAAATACCACTGATGTGCATAGGATACCCGCTGAGGTTCATTGGGATGGTGATGCGGTAATTTTTGTTGGATCAAATAGGCAGTATAGAGCATTTCGGCAAGCATTGAGCTTAGCTAATCAACTTAAAGGAGGTGCTCGTACCTAGCTCGACACCACGGAAGAGGCACTATAACTACCAAACCCAATAAAGAAATAGAAAGAAAGCGCGACCTGTAATTGGG
>JBCDHL010000346.1:0-2781 GCA_038750095.1 Chlamydiota bacterium | reverse complement strand
ATATCGGAGTATGGTGAAAATGGCTGCAGGAGCGAGTACTCTAGGTATGGAAGAAGAAAAGAAGATGACTCCTAGAATAACAAATATTTTTTCGAAAGTGATGAAGTAGCGATTGTTCACATTTAAATTTTTTAGGTATGGATAATCTGTGTGCTACAGCAGTAACTTATTGTTTGATGATTAACGCTTAAAAGCTAATCTAAGAGAAAAATTTATATCTATTCCCACAGGCCTTTCTTCATATAAGCTTGATAGGCTTTGCTGGGGCTGATTATCTCATAAATCTGGTCGATTTCTGCTGTTGTTAACTCCTTGCTCCAGCGATGAGCCATTTTGGTCGTATTGCGTGCTACTGAAAAATAAGAATTGATCCCCTTTTCATTATTTCGCAAAGTTGGTTTTTGGGATGTGGATTGAGTGATAAAGTTTTCTGTTTGCTGATGCCAAGAGATATCAAAGTGTTTAAAGACCTCTTGAGCAACTTCGAGAGGACGTATACACAAGTCTTCGTAGAGCAGCAGCATATGCTCAGGGTGTTGATGTAAGTACTCAAATATTACTTCCGCTTCAAGCCGCCAGAGCACAGCATTTTTCTGCACACTGCTTAAACTTTCAATGGGATACGGGAGCTCCTTCGCTAAGCTAGGTATATTTTTCTCTATTACATACTCGAGATTGTCGCATTGCCACGTAGGCATTAATCCTGCCTTTTGTCCGCGGAGGCGAGATGAAATTGTACCGTGGGGACTCCGTAAGACGAATACGCTGCGCGGATTTAATATGTCAAGGAGTGGTTGAACAATTTTCCATCGAACCTCTTTAAATACAATTGTGGGGTTCCCCTTAGGAGTATAAAGCTGCTCACACATTACATTAAATAATGGGAATTTTCGAGCACATCTCCAAGCTAATTGGTGGCCATGTAGTTGGGTGTTATTCTTAGGAAAGAAGGGCGGCTTATCTATGAGAGGGTGAGCTGGTAACAAACTTTTATAGAGATGTTGTTTTACTTCTTCTCTAGATAGCTGACCTGCTTGGTTAGCTTCCCAGACCGCTCTCACACGCGAAACAGCCATTTCGTTTCGGAATGGTTCAAATCGATAGGCAATATCAGGATGACTATTAATAATAGATCCTAGCCAGGTTGTCCCAGATCGCCCTGGACCGTAAATCGCTAGTAATTGTAAATCACCATTACTCCTGGAAGCTTTATGTGGAGTCATATTAAAATACTCTTATTTTTTTCCTCATTTGCATTGTTCGTGGCTTTTCCCTGTAAAAGATTGATCTTTTTCTATGAAAGAAAGTCGGATATTGAACATGTTTGAAAGTAGTCTCTATAAGAAGGTTTCAATGAACCAACTGTAAAATGGAAACTGCTAACAAAAGATGGTGGGAATATTTGAGTGTAGAAAATTTACTAGTCAAAGATTTGAAAAATATCAGTGAACACCCTAAAGGGATTTGCTAAACGTCCCAGGAAATCCAACCCTGTCGAGACTCCAGTCTTTGGCACAATAATTACATCACCGTCTTGTACCTGTGTAGTATCTGTTAAGGTTCTAAGGTCTAAAACAGTACTGATAACTTCATCTTCATTCTCTACTCTGATAAACGTCACCTCACTCAGTTTCGCATCTTCAGTGGGTCCTCCTGCAGTTGCGATCGCAGAAGACAAAGAACTTGCTGGAGAAACACTTATTTCTCCGGGGCGTGTGACTTCTCCAACAACTTTAACCTGGATAGTGCTTGGTGACACTGTCGAGCGAGCTACAAGCGAACGGTCTAGAGTATCACCAGGGGGAAGTCGCGGAATGATGACTGAGTCTCCATCTCTTAAGACTAAATTAATCGCTGTAGGTTCTGACACTAATGAGTCCCAAAAATTAAACATCATTGTGTTATTCAAACCGTTGGGTTGTTGGCGTTTCACGACAACTTCTCGAATGTCAGCAAACTGTGTTACTCCGCCAGCTTCTAATAAAGCAGTCACCAGTGTTGGATTACTACCATTATCCTGCAAACTGTTCAATTGAAGAGGGCCAGGGCGGTGAACCTCACCGCTAATAGTGATTGAAATCGGTCGGAGTCTTAATAAGTTCAGGTCTACAACTGGATTGACTAAATATTTTCTTCCTAACTCTTCTTGGATTCTTTGTGATAGGCCTCCAAGAGTTTGACCACCTGCTTGAATAGTTCCTATTAATGGAACTGAAATACTACCGTCGGGTACAATTCTGTAAGTATTATCGAATTCAGGATAACCAATTACTGCAATAGATAGCTCATCACCAGGCCCAAGAATATAGTCATTAAAAGCATAACCCTCGAAAGTGGTGGGTGGGATTTCAGTGGATGACCCTAGTGTTGATAAAGCTAAAAAATCGTCATTTGAAGCCAGTTCATGGGCAACTGCTCTCTCAATAGAGAGCAGGCTACCTCCTAAAAAAAACAATCCTATGGAGGTTAACCAGACTTGTCTTGGGATAGAACGCATAAGAATTCTCAGACTAGCTGCTAAAAAATAAACACTTATCAATATCTTAAAAAGAGAAAGACTATAAGATTAATATATTGTTCGTTTCCTAATTATCTTTTGTACCTTTGGATGCACCATTACTAAGAAGCTGATTTACTTCTGAATGATTTTCTGCCCCCCTACTGTAACTTATCAACCGTGTAAGGGATTCATATCCATTGGCTTGTTCGGGATGTTGGTAAGTATAAGAGAATGGTAACCGACTAGCTCTTTTTTCATGATTGCTGACGCAATTTATAACT
>JBCDHL010000345.1:0-2794 GCA_038750095.1 Chlamydiota bacterium | reverse complement strand
TTATCGAATTTTCCGACTGCCTCTCGTAATGCTTGGTGTCTTCTTTCATTGACCTGTTGTAGGTTCTCAACTAAGTTGACTTTTTTAGCAACCAGTTTTCCGTTCCTGTTCCACTCTTTTAATACATAGTTCGTGTGATCATCGGAATATTCATATTCTCGAGCGAGCTGTCCGTTACTGTGCCATACCCGTGCATGACCTACGGGTGTACTTGCTGAATAATTTGCTTCCCAGATCAATTTTCCGTTGAATGCGTAATAGCGTTCTATACCGTCTAGTTTTCCATCGACAAAATTGAGTTCTCTTTTCAGAAAACCGTTTCTGTAATGAAGCTTGACCGGACCATTCAGTTCCCCGTTTTTGTAGTTTAAGGATGACTTTAGATACCCATTTTTATAAAAATATTCTTGTAACCCATTCCAGACTCCATTCTGGAAGCGTTGTAAGCTATAGAGTTTCTCAGCATCGTATCGTTGCCAAGATTTACCTTCTTTCTTTCCATTGATATACCATGAGCGTGAAAGAATATCTCCAGTTTCACTATAAAAGGTACTTGGTCCATGTAGTATTCCATTAGAATAGTACATTTCTCCTTCCAATAGACACTCTTCATTAAAACACAAATACTGTCCGTCTGGTTCTTCTTCATACTCCATAAAAATTTCTTTGACGTAGTCGTCATTTTTTTCGAGATTGATCACTCTTTCGGGAATCATTTGTGGTGAGAAGGGAGCAGAAATTTTTAACCCTATTTCTTCGTCATCGATGACAATAAAGCCATTTTCAATTCGATACGACTCTTCATCTAAGCTCACTTCAGAGGTGTGAGTGACACCTAGGTGGTGATCTTCAGAAAGGGCCTCTTCCTCTTTGACATACAGATCGATTATTTGCTTAAGGTGCTGATCCTGGTAACCTATCTGATCTTCAAAAAATACAAGATAGTTAATATCGATCTCGAGCTTTTGCAACTCTTTCTTGACTCCTGAGTCCTCATCAAGGTAGCAGCGATATTTTATTTTTTTATCGAAGGCCATATCATCGACGATATTAATGAAGTCGTCAATTTGATCTTTATAGCAGGGTTCGTCATATAGTTCTGATTCCAAGAGTGCAATCTTTCCAGTGTAAGGTGCCACCTTCAGTTTTTCTCCTTTCAAGCACCGATCCCATATGTTTCGAAGTTCATCAGTCATTTCACGGAAGCTTTCTCTACATTGATGCAAGCTGTTGTTCCACTCTTCAATCTTATAAAATCCAGTCTCTTTATCTACACAAGGTGCAGTTTTCATTGTTTGAGCATGAATCCTGCCATTGATATCATACGATTTTCCTAAGTGTTGCTCTTTCGCTTCCGAAAAACTGACGTACGGAACCTCTCTTATCGCTAGTCCCTCTTCAGAACAATTGATCACTTCAATTCCTGGACTCATTTTTTTGAAGGAATAGATCGCTTTTGCTTCTTCAAACCATTCAATCTTTGTTACGGTGTCTTTCCCAGAGTTAGTCACTCCGTAGACGGGTACTTCTGCTTGAGTCGAGATTTCCTCTTTTGCCCTAGGTGGATCTGTAGGGTGTGCGGATATGATAGGAGGATACCTAGAAGAATCGACATAAGCGAGGTCGACACCGAGAAGGATGATTGGGTTGCACCCCATCAGACGAGCAACTTGCATCGAAAAATTTGTGCTGCTTACCCCTTGATTCGGAAGAGCCTCTAACTCTAAACCATTTTGTTGGTCAAACCATCCGCTTAGGTTATTGTGAGGATATCCTTGGATGTATAGTTTTGGGCCATGTTGAAGGTCGAAGCTCTCTTTTTGAAAGCGTGGGCGATAAAAAAAGGGAACTTCGTAAGCGTGGTTTGTTTTTATACGCGTCTCTTGTGAAGGCGTAGGATCAAGCCCTACACCAAAATGAGGAATAATTCCACAGTAATTCAGGACATTCATCCCTGTTCCCGAACCAATTAATACAGCTTCGTCATGAATATTCTTTAAAAGGTCGATATGGTTGGTAATCGATGGGCCTGCACCACAAATGATAGCGGGAATATTTGTGAATATTCCTCTGAACAAATGGCCGTTAGAAGAGCGGTATTGCCTTAAGATATTGTGGTAATGATTTGTTAGTATCCCCGCTTCTTTTGAGAGGGTTTCATTAGTGATAACGAGGTTCCAACTAGACAGATAGAAAATAACATCTCGAATCCAGAAGCATATAGCCTCTTTTCGCAGGGTATATAGTTTCGTGGAACCCAAAAATGACTTCATGCGTATGTAAGCACGTAGTAGATGTCCAATGCTCTTACCAATAGCTTCTTGAGGATTTTGTGTTGGATAGATATCAAGGTAGTGTATAATCACCTGTGGGTGATCGAGTATTTCTGAAGCGAGATTCGTTCCGAGAAATTTTTCAATGACTCCTAATTCATCTTCAAAAAAAATCAAACGATTTTGTGAGCTTTTTTGTAGCCAAAGTTTAAGTGTTTCATAATAGTACCCGAGTCCTAGTCCATAGAGAAATACGACCCTGTGATCTGATAAATTTTTATTTTTGAACCACTCCTTTGCCTCTTCATAAGCTCCACTCATGTCATGATAATATATGGTCTCATCATTCAGATCTCTACATAAGTTGAGCTCACCTAAGTGAGTATAGCAGTATTCGTAGCTAGCAAAGTCATACTTACTAAGTCGAATAGCGGTTAATGGGTCATATAGAGAAAATTTTGCAAGATTTTTATCATAATACTTATCGCTATGGGTGATGGGTTCTTTGATAAATTCCATGG
>JBCDHL010000344.1:0-2804 GCA_038750095.1 Chlamydiota bacterium | reverse complement strand
GAAAAATACGGGACCTTGTTCTCAATGTGATGTGTGGGCGATGGGAAAAAGGCCAAAATTTCCAAAATCAGCACATTAGAAAAATTTTAGGCACTCTGAAATGTTTGAATCAGTCACCTGAGCTTTTAAAGAAAGCCCTCCCAGAAATGAAAAAAGATATTGAAGATATCTCAAATGTGATCGATCAAATAAAGAGAGAAATTCATGAGTGGGTAGAGCCTAACGAAAAGAAACACCCAATATCAAGTATTGATATAATACAAATTGTCCGTTGTTTTATTCCTTCTGGTGAACCGATTTTCAAAAAAGTGACTGTCAATGATGTTGTGGTAAAAAGTGATAACCTTGAAGGTTCGGAAAAAGGTAAGAAAAAGCAGTACCTTAAGAGGTTATTAGAAGCTATCTATTCACACTACAAGCCAGAAGTAAATGAAGAAATGCTTGAAGAACAGTCCTCTTATATGGTCGACTATGAATCGAGTTCAGATAAAGAACTCGCCCTTGAAAAAGTACCTTGTCTCGACTTATTAAAGTTGTGTGCAAATAGTTGTTGGATGGTTGCAGATATGTTAGTCCGACATCTTTATGACCTTCACAATGCTCCGATTAGAAGCAATATGTTACAAGGAATGGATTTGCATATTCAAATTGACAAGAAAGGAGATTACTCTGTAGAGCATCGACGATCTTGTGGGGTGTATCCCAGAAAAGTACCAGATGACATAGATAGCAATTTGATAGTAGAAGATCAACTTTTGGGAAAAATTTCTTTTTTATGGAAACTTGCTCCATTTAGTGATAATGGAAGGTCAACAGTTCGTGGAACTCTTCAAGTCGATGATGTGGATCTTGAACTTGATAATCCTGATGAGTATAATTACATCATCATTAAAGCTTTGAATAATTACCACAAAGAATTCAGAGAAAATCCCGGCTGGGAAGATAGATTTAGGGAACCGGAACTCATTATGCCTTTATCGAGCTACACAGAAAAAAAAATAATATCCAGTTCGCGTATTGTGAAAAAACTCAATACACCTAGATGACTCAGTTGTCACAACAGGGCTGACAGCCGTAAATGATCATACCCAAAACTTTTGCATTTCTTCCGTATTTCGTGTGGGCATCTTTGGGATTGATGAACCCGAATATAGCGACAGTTGAATTTCGAACATCTTCATTGAGAAAAGCGTTGAGATAGCCACCATTTCGTATCGGTACCGGATATCCGATAGAGTTGTAACCAAGGAAATCATTGGGATCATTTATTGCAACAATTTGAAAACAGGGGGCACTTTTGCGCTTTTCATGAACGAACCTTCCAATTGTCGATTTTTCCCAATCCCATGCTAGTTTGTCGCATGCGAACTCTTCATTAGGCTCTGTTTGTTGGCAAAGGTCGATGTCGTTACAGTTTTTGGAGTCGTCGTATTTATGAACAACAAATGGATGTGTGTCAGCGAGTTCGAAAAGAGGGTAGGTATTGGAAACCATAAAGAATCCGCTTGTATCACGAATAAACCGTTTGGCGATTTCTTCGGAAGAGTCGTCGTGAAGCTGCTGGTTGTTGCTATCTTGCATTGCATCAAGAGCGTCGATACAAATCACACCTCCAAGACTAAATCCGACAATCACATTTTCATGACGGACGTCATCGAATGCATCTTCCTGAATCCATCGGATTGCTTGGACAAAGGGATATTGGATCTCTTGTTTGTATCCGGAAACATAGAGAATAGTGTCAGCAAAGCTGTTATTGATATTTTGTCCTTTCATTTCTCTGACAAATGGAAGTCGGTGTCTATCGGCAGTACAATGAGAGTCGAAGTACTGCAGTCTTTCTTTTTCTTCGCTAGTTGCTTGACTCCAGTCGAGAGTATAAATTCTCAGGTTATGAGGATAACAGCATCTACAGTATTCTTGTCTTTTTAGAACTCCGTAGAATTTTCCGGTTTCCTCATCGATGATTTCACGGATGCATTCAGGTGCACATTTCTGTAGATTCAGTTGAATTTCTACTGTTTTAACAAGTGTATCGGGATCTCCTTCTGAAAATCCACCCATACCATGTACGATCAGTAAGCTTGTGGTACTTTGACGGTTGAGAGCGGTTTCGATACCTTCGAAAGTGCCTTGAACTGGAAACTCTCGGAGCCTTGTGCAGGAGCTGAAGGCTATGATGGCAAAACATATTAAAAGAAGTCCTGGCTTTTTCATTGTTCCTATCCCAATATATAGAAAAAATTTAGATATACATTGTTTAGATTATCGGTTCAAGTTTTGTCACCGCTCAGCATTTCTTTTTAGCACTGATTTGATACATAATTGAAAGAATTATCTAAAAAAGATGTATACTAAATGAAATTGGAAATTACGTTTCTTACCATTTTGGAGACGAGTTTGAAAAATCAAATACGACTTTATTATTTTCGAGTTTAAGGGCAGCTGAGAACGATTTTCCTGCCTTAGATCGGAACCCTTTTAAGACTCGAGTTTGTCCCTTACTGACAAGAATTTGAGCTAATGATGTTGATATAGTTTTACCGGCAATTTTTTTCCAAATTACAAAATCGCAATCGCAGCATGAGAAGCATGGTTTTTTTTCATGAATCGATCCCGAACATTTTGGACATTTTGCCAGAGCATCTTGGTGACTTTTTTCTTCAGAGGTTAAGATTCCAATTGTTCCCTTCTTGTCGATTGTGATGTAACCTCGTATCTGCTGTGCATGTTCATCGATAAGTTTACGAGGATATGCCAAACGTCCTCTTGCCAGGAGTTGGGGAACATCTTTATCTGCAATG
>JBCDHL010000343.1:0-2805 GCA_038750095.1 Chlamydiota bacterium | reverse complement strand
CCTTTCCCGTAACAAATTTAGTGGAAAAGTAATTTTAACTCAATTACCTGAAGGTTTAGACTATCTTAACCTTTCCCATAACAAATTTAATGGGAAAGTAAATTTAACCCAATTACCTCGAGAATTAATTACCCTAAAGCTTTCCGATAACGCGTTTAGTGGAGAGTTGAATATACCCCAATAAATACAAACCACTAAGCCCTAGGATCATATATATTCGCATGGTAGAGGTGTGGGACCTTTTCCAACTAAGCCCGCGCGGATTACCCTATGTCTAAGTCGATAGTCCCAGTATATTAACACTCGCTACTAACCTTATACAGGCTCGGCCTGTGGAGTCATGAAGTCTGTAAGGCGCTGTCGGTAATAACGACTTGCTGTACCTATACTAAATAGCCATAGTGGAATTGAGACACCGATCAAACAGGCTATAAAGGGAGAAGCTGCCTGTAGGCTTAAGTGACTCATCAGTACTCCCTGTTGCGCTAGGCAAGAACTAGACTTACCAAACTTCGTCGCTAAAGCATCCGAAAATGCTCTTGCTGCACCTTGTTCTTCTTTTGGTGCAAGCATAAGTGCTAGGTCTTTGGTATTATCAAAGACTGTGCACTTTGCCATTTGCATTAGACAGGATTGTATCCCACCTACGAATACAGTAAATCCTAACGCATCAAGTCCAAATGGCGCACCCATCTTCATGGCAAGTTCAGGAAAAAATAGGCACCCAAAAAACGCTAAACAAAGAAAGATTCTTAAGAAAGGGGTAATAATCGCTACAGCGGACCAAGACAAATTTTTTAATAAAAAACGTGTGAGAACCAATGGAATAATTGATGTAAACACTCCCGTAACGGTTGTAACAGCTCCTAAATATCTGCTAAAATTCTCGGGTTCTGGGTGGTAATTTCCTAGCGTATCTTTCCACAGGACGTCGAATAGATTATCACTGAATTCGAACATGAAGATCATTATCGCTAGAGATCCAAAAAATGGAGAGCGCGCATAATCTAGAACCTCTTTAATTGGCACTTTCTTCTTGTTAGACTTTTCTTCCTCTAAGTTAATAATTCCTGTACTTTTGTATAACCGGTAAAACACAACCGACTGAATACCCCCCACGGCTACCACGACGAGTGTGAGTGCTTCAAGTTGGATCTTCCATAATAGCTCCCCTTCGAGAGCATAAGCACCAGCAACAAGGCCAATCAGTGACAAAAGAGGAGTCATAAGAATACCACCAATGTCTATGGAGAAAATCGGAAAGAAGCGCTTTCCTTGCTCATGAGTGACGGCCACCGAAGTGAATTTCCAAAACAACATTGAAAGCAAGATGATTGGCCAGGTATCACAGATAACATAGAATAAGCAGATGGGCCAGAATTCGATAATCCTCACCATCTTATGCAGATAGTAAGGTAGAGTTGCGTCAAGGTAGTTGATCAGAAAATGTGGAGTTAGTTCAGATTGAATAGGGCTAATGAAAAACACGTAGCCCACATAAATGAATAGAAAAAATGCAGTCGCTACGAAAAACACGTTCAAAAAAGAAGTAACCCGCATTAATCGGACGACAACACAAATCAGCCCCAAAGAAATAGGAATGAGTAACCAAGTTTTCAAGAAAGGAATGAGTTCAGCACCCATTTCAGGCGTCGTTACAACAATAGTATCTTTGAGAATTTTAAGAACTTTTGTATTAAAGACGATACAGGACATAATGACAAATAGCGGAATAAATAACGATAACTCATCTTTTTTAATCGAAAGAATTTTGTTCATAGATCTCTAGTGCATAGCATTATCAACGAACCCCAATCCTAGCAGGTTGCTGATGCCGAAGTAAACTCAAAAACCAAGTTTTACATCACTAGTATCAATATTTATGATGTAGACTCGGCATACTTTGAACTGTAAGAAGAGAGTAAGGCTGTTGCGAAAAGCATAGACACGCAACCAAAAGTCATGACAAGAATAGAGGTTGATATAGAACACAATAGACTTCCCAATGCCGGGAAAATCATCCCTCTAACACCAACGGTAACAATATTTACGCTGGTATAAATCGAACTATCTTGATCCTTTGAGAAAGTGGGACCTGACATATTCCAGCTCATCTCACTCCCCGCTTGCATGACCCCATAAAGAACATAGGCTACAAAGAGCCAGTAAAGGTTAAATGTTGCCGCGATCACCATTAATGGAAAAAAGCAAGCAAGAGTTGTAACTGTACTACTAAAACGGAAAATATCCACACGGCTCATCCACTTAGCCCATAGCGGTGAGGCTGTAGCATAGGAAAGCCCTTTGCATAAGGATATCGCAACAGCGTACTCGACATAAGTCAATCCAAGTGTTTCATCAAAAAAGATATAAAGTGCAGGCTGCATCACCATCAACCCCCCACCAATAATCATAAAGGCAAACTGATATCTCGCAAAATCTGCGCGATTGCGTAAGAGCTGTAAAGACTGCTTCCATGGCGTCCATATCCCCTCTTTCCACGACGTTTTTTTCGATTTGGTATATTCAGATTGTTTAGGTTCAACAGGTATTCTTAACTGAAAAAGAGTAGCTAGCAAAGAAACACTTCCCGCAATTGGAAAAATCCACTGCCAAGCTTGTGCGTTGATATCTAACCGCCAGCCAAAAAACAGAGGGAGTAGACCACCGCCAAGATAACCAATTGCTGAGCCCCAAGCGAAAGTTTGCTTTCTTTTATCGTCTGATAAATTTCTTTTTAAAACCTCCATCCAAGCTGGAACGACACCAACAGCCAGAGTCATGTAAACGGCTGAACTGAAGATT
>JBCDHL010000342.1:0-2821 GCA_038750095.1 Chlamydiota bacterium | reverse complement strand
CTGATATTATCATGTTTTAATAATTTTTACATAGTTTCTAAAAATGGTTTATTATTCCGCTGGGGCACACCATACCCCTACATCTCATGAGATTCCTTCGTTTAGCGAACACTGTCCACTTGGAAGGGTAAATAAGGAAAGTCTTCCGCAACAAGATCTGATGGAACTGTTCATTGAAAATCTTGACCTAGAATCCAAACACAAAATAAATGGCGTAGATAGGCCCCTCAGTGAATGGAAAGGTGTAACTTTAAATGAACAGAATGACGTTATCAAAATCCAATGGGAGCTTCTATCGTTGAAGGGAATGCTAGGATGGGAGTGGCTTCCTTCCTCAATAAAAATAATCTCCGTTTATAGCAACAAGCTCTGTGGAAAAATATACTTAAACGATTTGCCCGAAAAACTCGAGAATCTTGATGCTTCGTATAATCAATTTGCCGGTACAGTAGATTTTACTAATTTACCTGAATACCTGGATTATCTTAACATTAGTTGCAACAGTTTCAGTGGAAAAGTAGTTTTAACCAAATTACCTCCAAACCTGAGGCGTCTTGACATTAGTGATAACAAATTCACTGAAAGAGTCGATTTTTCCAATCTACCTCAAGGTTTACACTATAATGACGAAGGTAATAACTTTGGATTAGAAGATAGGATATCAATAATTAGACTGCGAGAATCCCATAATGTTGCTGAAATTGTTGATTAGAAATACGAAAACCATCAGTAATTCTATCGCAGAGAGCTTTCTCTTTCCCAAAACCAAATTTTGTATCACGATAGGTATAGCTTACCAGTCATCAGTAGAATCTGTACAATCACTTCAATAATCACGAGAACAACAAGAAAAATGAGCAATGGCTTTCCACCTGTTAAGGAATATTTTGACTCTAATTTCATGCGATACCTTCCCGACCAGACCATCAACACTGGAAATAATGCTAGCAAAATTGCACATCCAAATCCACCAGCGTAATCGAGTGCTGTAAGAAAAACTTTTGGATAAAAATAGGAAATGATAAGGGGTGGGGAGAAAACGAGGGTTGTCAGTAAAAGTTTCCCTCTGGCCGTCTTCTTTATACTCAATCCATCAGCCAAAAAATCTTGCAAACCAATTGTTACTCCAAAAAACGAGGTTACCATGGCAAAAAAAGCAAAAAACTGTCCAATAAGATAAACATTCTTATTGTCGATAAATAAGCGAAGCGGGTGAACAGCGTTATCTTCATTCATAAAAGCTTCAGCAAGTCCTCCAGGGCCATCCACTGGAACAATTCCTAAAATTAATGCTTGCCATATCACATAGGCAAAAAAGGGAATCGAACTACCCAAAATGATGGCTGTTCGTGCATCTTTAGGATCATGATTGAGGTAGTGAATAAGTGTTGGTACTGTCCCCTGGTAAGCAAAAGAGGTGAAGGCAATTGGGAGACCGACAAGAGCAAGAGACCAATTTTTACGTTGGAGGAGTTCTAAGTCAACGTAAGGCGTACCATAATATACGAATAAAACGTAGCATACTCCAAGTCCAAGCATGAAAAGTGCATTCATTTTTCCAACAACCCTTGCCCCACAAAATACAAAAGGAGCAAAAAGAAAAACGAAAAACAGAGGTCCTAACCCCTCAGGAATAACTTGAGGAAATATTTGAGAAATCAAAACACCACATCCTGACACGTAAGCTAAAGATAAGGAATAAAACAGAAAAAGGTACAATCCCCAAGCCACTGCTTGCCCCGTTGTTCCCAATGTTGCCTCTGCCATAGAGATGATGTTGGACTCACCTTTCATCCACATGGAGACCTCTAGAAAAAGAAGTCCAGTGCATGCCATTAACCCCCAACAAAAGAGGTAAATGAATAGCGACGGAACAAAACCTCCTAGTCCTAACTTCACAGGTAGTGCAAGCATGCCCCCACCTATAGAAGTCCCTGCAATCAGCAAAGCTCCTTTTACAACGCGATTTAATTTCACAATCTTTGGAATCTCCCGGCCGTTTAAAAAAAGCCATTTTACTAAAATTCCTTTAACAAATCAATAGCACCAGTTGTTCTTTTGGCTAATTGTTAAATCTGTAATCCAGGTATTGTGATATATCCTGAATGAATGTCTCATGGAGAACTACCTTTCCCAACATCCGTGACTTTCATTTATTATTCATCTCACTTCCCCGAGCTCCGCTCTTTCGCTTACACGAGGCTTTTCCTCTTAACATCGCTACCGTGATCTTCTTTTTTAAAAGCTGCTAATGAAAAAGTTTACGAAAAGTAATTTTTACAGCATTTCTAATCCACTTCTAAACAAAAATTTAAAATTTCACCGGGAATTGATGGTAGTCCTTGACATGTATAGTGATCTCCATTACTAATTCGTCCCATCTACCCCTTATTTTACAGAAAAGGGTGAGATCACCGATTTACCAATACAAGGATATATTTCAGAAACAGGAGTTAGTAATATGAATATCGCACCACTTGAATCAGTCCTAACTAAATATGGCCAATGGGCACAACCTGCCAAACAATTGTTGAGTAAGGAAAAAGCTAGCATATTATCCCTGGCGATCCAGAAACAGGGTGGGCTAATGCCTCATCAAGAAGAGCGACTAATGGGACAAGTGAATCGACTTCTTAAACCAATGAACACTTTTTTTAACCGCAATTTTACAGCAGGAATCTCTCCATTGCTTTGTGCGGATGTTTTTGGAGAGAAAGAAGGTAGATACCTCTTATTTGATCGTGGTGGAAAATTGGCGATGTTTGGTGGGATTACCGATAAAGGTGAACCTCTAAAAACTACTGCTGAACGAGAGTGTAAT
>JBCDHL010000341.1:0-2830 GCA_038750095.1 Chlamydiota bacterium | reverse complement strand
ATTATTTTCAGGACGTAAGCGGTAATCTTTTATCGATTTTGAATTATGAGGAGTGAGGTACGTGATCTGAGACTTTGACTTCACTATTTATCTCGGATTCTTGCTTAATGAGAAATGATTTCTATTTTTCCTTAATTAGCAAGTTTTTTTGAGAGTAGATGAACAGACTTCAATTCAAATCTATCAAGGGAGAAACTAAATTCAAACTTTTATTTCCTTTATATTTGTACGAAATCTATTGCAAGTTCTGCGATTTCCAGAACTAGAGTCAACTTTTAGAGATATGTGAACGTAATTGACATGTATAGACCAAAAGTTAGTATTGGAGTGCCAGTATATAACGGAGAAAATTTTATTGGTGAAGCTATTGAATCATTCTTATCTCAATCTTTTGATGATTTCGAGCTTATCATTTCAGATAATGCTTCCATCGATTCTACCGAAGCTATTTGTAAATATTACCAGACTAGAGATGGCCGGATTAAATATTCACGGAACTCCAAAAATTTAGGGGCCGCAAGAAACTATAACAAGGTGTTTACCCTTTCTTCGGGCAAGTATTTCAAATGGGCTGCTCATGATGACATATGTCATCAAAGGTTTTTAGAGTGCTGTGTAAATACATTAGATAAAGATGATTCAGTAGTCTTAGCGTACACTGAATATAATTACATTAATGAAGAAGGCGATGAGATTCTTTCTCGTAAACGTTCTGTTGCCGATTTTTCATCAGAGGTTGTGTGGAAAAGGTTTCGTGGCCTGATAGGAGAAAATGGGTTTGCACCTATTTTTGGTCTGATCAGGTCGGAAGTTCTTATGAAGACTCCCCTATTGGGTAGTTTCCCAATGCATGATTATATCTTGTTAGCAGATTTATCTTTATATGGAAAATTTTATTGCATCCCAGACCTCTTATTTAGTTTGAGACGACATCCTTCTTGTTTTGGTAAAGCAGTATGGAATCCCCATCGGCCAGGTGATTCAGTTGCTTGGTTTGATACCTTAAAATCTGGTAGTGTCTCTTTGCCTTATTGGCGTCGAACATATGAACACTTCTCAAGCTGTACGAAGGCCGAATTAACTTTTCTAGAACGTTTCCTCTGTTTTATGATTATCACAAACTGGGCTGCAAATCACGGGAAGGAACTAGCGAAAGATCTTGCTTTTGCGCTTTATAACATGCTAGGAATCATGAAGAAAGTGTCTAAGATCGAATAAAAATCTTAATTTGAAATTACCTAAACCTGATATTCATTGAGAGATTGAAATATATTTTTCGCATGGTGACAATTCTTTTCAGCCTGATATTTATAGCCTTTTTTACTCTATTCCCTTTTAGCTTTGACAGGGACATTTTTTCCGTTAAACTCCTCATTTCTGATTTTCTCAGCAATTCGAGTAATCCTCAGGACTGGCTCCTAAATATTGCTCTATTCTTACTTTTTGGATTGAGCGTAGCAAGTGTCAATGAGGCTCATAAAGTCAAAATCAGTTTTATCACTACAACGTTTTGTTCTCTATGTTTATCGCTAATAATAGAAATTCTGCAGGTAATGATGCCGCTCAGGTTTTCTACACTGGCAGATATTGTCATGAATACTCTTGGAGGCACTTTAGGATATCTGTTATGTAGTTTCTATCAAAACAAGATTCTTCTTAAATGTAATCGTTCTCAAAATAAATTAAATTATTCATGTCTGCTTATATTTTTCTTGGTAGTTTTTTCTTTGCTATTTTCGATATCTTTGCCTCGCTCGCGAGAAATTACTAAGCTAGTAAACTGGGAACTTGAATTCCCTCTCGTTATTGGTAATGAGGCAACCCAAGACAGGCCTTGGAATGGTCATATTAACAAGTTGGTTATATGGGATAAAGCCTTGGAAGAGTTAGATGCTTTAATGCTTTTGAAGAATTCTAACAATACTTTTCCTTATCCTCAATCACTTCTACTTTCCTACTTGTTTGATGCTAAGCAGCTTTCTCAAGAAGAGTCTCCTGAAGATTTTCTAACATTTATTAGACTTCCAAAGTTACTGAAATCTAAAATTTTAGAGAGTACTCTAGTCAACGAAAAAACGTCGTATATAACAGATTCTTCTGTTGCGATGTTGAACGAAAAAATTCGTATCTCCTCGGAATTCACTCTCTATACTTCCATTCAGGCACTCGCAAAGAATCAAACAGGACCTGCTAGGATTATCTCTATTTCCAAAGATGCTTACAATCGAAATCTTACGATCGCTCAGAGCATGGAAGATTTAATTATTCGTTTGAGGACGCCTCTTACAGGAAATAACGGAATGAAGCCTGAGTTTGTTGTTAGAGATGTATTTGCGACTCTGAATACGCAGCCTATAATATTGATTTACGATGGCGCCACTCTAAAAGTGTATACTAAGAATCTCGAAAATTTTGCAAGCTTCAATTTGTTTCCCTCGATATCTTTCTTTAAATTCGCTCTTCCTAATCAGATAGACAATTTTGGCTCCGAGAATGCAGTTTTGTTTTATTATCTGATGCTTGCAGCTTCCATTTTTTTGATTGTGTATCTAGCTATTCAGATTTAAATTACAAATAATTTTAGTATGGTCTAATTAGGTTTTGACTGGTTAAACTGATCGTAATCTTTGCTCAGTCACCGATAGCGGTTGAGCACACCAAAGGTGCATTCGACAATCCAACGCTGCGTTAACACCTCGAAGGTTTGAGCTGATACGTTTGATGGCTTCTACTCGCACATGCTTTCCACAAACTTGGCGCACCGCCTGGGCAAAGTTCTCAACAGAATTTCCCTAGTCGACCCAAACCACCTCTAGCCTCGACAAGCGCT
>JBCDHL010000340.1:0-2840 GCA_038750095.1 Chlamydiota bacterium | reverse complement strand
CCGGTAACTTCATTCCACCACATGTTATAAAAATCGTTCCAGAGCTCAAAAAACAAGCCGAGATATGGGCCAACTTTATTCACTTATTGTTGTTTTGCAAAAGGATTGAACTGAGTGTTAATGAGCGTCAAATTTTTTATGATATCTTTCAAGATCTTATTGTCATCTATTTATTTGTGAACCTAAACGCCGACTCTTATAACATTAGCTGTAGAGACGCTATCGATCGCGCTGCAGACTCCAACTCCAGGCTATGGGCACATCTAGGCCTCGTCCATAATATGGAAAAAGAGCCTGGATTCAGAGAGAGGTATGAGGTATTCCTACTTTCAAGGGCCGTTATGACGCGTAAACGCGAGACTATTCCAGAAAGAGTTGACAGGAATAAACAGGCAGTGGGATATTACGAATCTCATAAAAAAGCCTTACAAAAACTACACAAAGCGATTTTTAAAACGGTATCTATCAAACCTATTAACCCCTAGTGCGCTAAAAGGTGGAAGAAAACAGTTGTTTACATTACAATTGCCTTTTTCTGGTAAACTCTTAGGAGACAATTCACATGAATGGGTCTGATAAATACCCACTAAAAGACCTTGCAGGAAACTGTAAAAAATTTTCTCAACTGTTGGACGCAGCTAAGCAAAACGAAGAACACACTCTCTCTAAGTTTGCATCTTTCTCTAAAGAGCACCACCGTTTTCATGGAAAGGAAGAAGATCACAGACTCCCCTATAAAAGAGATGTGGACAGGATCGTCCATTCAAAAGCCTATGCACGGTATACTGACAAAACACAAGTTGTCTATCTAGTCGACAACGACCACATCACTCACCGAGGGCTTCACGTCCAACTCGTTAGTAACTTTGCTAGGGGCATTGCTGAGATATTAAATCTAAATCTCGACTTAGTGGAAGCCATCTCTCTTGGCCACGACGTCGGTCACCCACCTTTTGGTCACGAAGGAGAGCGTTACCTATCCAATTTAGCGAAAAAACACGGCTGTCATGCTTTTGCTCACCCCCTGCAATCGTGCCGGTTGTTTATGGAAATTGAACCGCTAAACCTAGGATTTGCGATATACGATGGTTTTCTCTGCCATGATGGGGGGATGAAAGAACGCCTTCTACAACCCAATCGCAGTAAAACATGGGAAGGGCATTTTCAAGACTGCAAACTCAAGCAAAATAATCCTAATGCCAATATACAGCCGGCAACAATCGAGGGCTGTCTCGTTAAAATGTGCGATACAATGAGTTATATCGGCAAAGATATTGAAGATGCTATCTCTCTTGGTATTTTAAAACGACAGGATGTCCCCGAAACCATTCTAGGGACGAACAACAGAGACATTCTCAGAACACTTGCTAAAGACATTATTTCGAACAGCTATGATAAGGACCAAATCGAAATCTCTGAAGAGGTCTACGAAGCGATGAAGACACTTCGTCAGTTTAATTTCCGCAATATTTATACCCACCCAAAACTCAAGGTAGAGTCTTCAAAAATAAAAAACAGCTATCGCATCCTCTTTGAAACGATTCTTGAAGATTACTGTGAGAACAAAAAAGATAGCCATATCTGGAATGCATTCCTCTTCAATAAGTCCGAATCTTACTTTGAAAATAACAACGAAGTCCAGCATATTGTTGACTATATAGCTGGCATGACAGATAGCTATTTCGTCAGAATTTTGAATAAACTTGTCGTACCTACAACAATCCCCATTTAACTATGACCAGCTTATTAATCGATACATGCACAGAACATGGAGTCATCGTTTTCTTTTCGGGAACAACCCCAAGATATGAAGGTACCATTCCCAAAGGACTCCACAATTCGAAATATATGATAGTGGAAATTGATAAAGGGTTGAAGAAACTATCGCTTGAAGTCAAAGACCTTGATTTCATTGCAGTCACTATAGGTCCCGGCTCTTACACTGGTATCCGGGTTGGAGTGATTGCCGCAAAAACGTTATCATATGCAGCCGACATTCCCATCATTACACTCTGTTCTTTGGATGGTTATACACCTAATCAAGATGGAGATTTCATCAGTATCATCGACGCCAAAATAAGCGGTGGGTACTACCGTGTGGGAAAAAAAACAGAGGAAAAAATAGAATGGAAAACAGAACCGGCTGTCTGCGAACTTGAAAAGCTCCCAGCACTACAAAAGATTCACCACCTCGTCACACCAAACAAACAACTCCTGGAAAAGAAACTAGCAAAAATTTATCCTGAAACAGTGTTTGTTTGGGAAGAAATCCCTCCTGGAGTTAACCAGTTCATCAGGATAGCTAACGAAAAATTTCAAGCTGGCAAAGTAGAAAGTAGTACAGAATTTGAGCTAATGTACTTGCGTAAGACGCAAGCCGAAATTGAAAGAGACGAGAAAAATGAATAACCTGAAATCGACAAGCTTAATCATTTAAATTCCATAGATCTTCAAAATGAGGTGGTGGAAAATGCCACATGCCCCAGGCAAGAGCCAGTTTTACACCTGCATGAGTCAGACCAAGAAGAGGATAAGCGATAGCTGAAATCATTGCATCACTGGCCTCACATACGCAGCCAGGACCACAAATTTTGTAACCTGAACCCAAAAGGTCATTTCCGCAGTTCTCTGAAAGATAATCTTCAACTTTTTCTAAACTTGAACTAAATGTAACTACAAGAGTAGCTGTAATCCCACCAAAAACGGCCAAATTTTTGACTAATTCATAGTCACCTGGTCGATATCTATTTATTTCATCCATTACATCGCCCTCATGAATTTAATGCTATCTACTATAAAATCTAAGTATTTCCCAACATTTCATTATTTTTTTAATTTAT
>JBCDHL010000339.1:0-2855 GCA_038750095.1 Chlamydiota bacterium | reverse complement strand
GGTAGGTACAGCATTTGCAACCGGAATCCCAGGCCTGGCTTTCGACGCAAAAAAGGTTAGTGAAGGAGATGATAGGATATCGAGAATTATGAGACTGACTCTCGACAGCTTAATGTGTCTAGGAACGGCTATGTCGGCTACAGGCTTTTTTACAGGATTTCCCCCTCTTTTTCTAACTGGAATCGCAATATTAGGAGTTTCTGGACTCACACGCTTAATACTTGCATGTATTTACCAAGGTGAATAATTACAACTTTTGATGATGAAAGCCAAAATCCCAAATTATGAAACACGATTGGTATAACAAAAGAATAGATCTATTTCGAAAGTCCCCAATGACAATCTCCCCTCTGGACGGATAATATTTGTATCTATAAAATCTAATGCAGTATCGTGGATAGTCATTTCAATTAGGACGGCATTCAATGAAGAACATTTTGTTAGGTCTAACCATTCTTGTAGGAGCGGCCATTTGGTTCACACCACCCCCTGTGGGGATCACCGAACAGGCGTGGCATCTTTTTGCCATTTTTATCGCCACAATTTTTGGAATGGTAGCAAAACCCCTACCGATGGGAGCCATTGCCTTTTCAGGTTTGGCTGTGGTTGTAGTCACCAAAGTCTTACCATTTGAAGTTGCTTTCAGTGGGTTTGCTAATCAATCAGTATGGCTGATCGTTTTTGCATTCTTTGTAGCGAGGGGGTTCATTAAAACAGGTCTTGGAAGCCGTCTTAGCTACTTCTTCATGTACCTTTTGGGTAAAAAAACTCTTGGTTTAGGTTATGGTATTGTCGCCTCCGACCTTATTCTAGCTCCGGCAATTCCTAGTTCTACTGCACGGTCAGGAGGTGTCATCCTACCCATTATCAAAGCTTTGGCTCGGACGTTTAACAGCAAGGCCCATGACGAATCCTCCATGTTAATGGGAAATTACCTTATTAAAGTAGCAATGCAGTCGTCTTGTGTAACAAGCGCTATGTTTCTTACTGCAATGGCTGCTAACCCATTGGTCGTCGATATTGCTGCTGAGTATGGAGTGGAAATCACATGGGGAGGATGGGCATTATCTGCTGCAGTACCAGGCCTTATCAGCTGTATCGTCATCCCTTATGTCATTTTTAAACTGTACCCCCCGGAAATCAAAGAATCTCCCGACGCTGCCGACATGGCCAAACGTAACCTCAGCGAAATGGGCAAGGTTTCTAGAGATGAATGGATTATGCTTGGTACCTTTCTCACGCTCATCTTTTTGTGGATCTTTTCCAAAGAGCTCGATATCAAGCCTGCTGTTTCAGCAATGGCGGGGTTGGTCGTTTTATTGGTGACAGAAGTCCTCAGTTGGGAAGACATTCGTAATGAAGCTAGTGCTTGGGAAACACTTGTTTGGTTTGCAGTCCTTTTGATGATGGCCTCACAGCTTGGAAAGCTTGGATTTACGACTTGGTTCAGTGAGCAACTGGTTGGTCAAGTTCAGGGGTTCCATTGGCACATCGGATTTTTAATTTTAAGCCTTACCTATTTTTACTCTCACTACTTATTCGCTAGTAATCTAGCACACGTTGGAGCGATGTTCGGAACATTTCTTGGTGTCGCCATAGGTTTGGGAACACCACCGATGTTAGCCGCTCTGGTGTTAGGATTTTTCAGCAGCCTCTTTGGTGCATTAACTCAGTATAGCTGCGGACCAGCCGCAATACTATTTGGTGCAGGCTATGTGCGAATTTCAAGCTGGTGGCGTATAGGCTTTGTCATAAGTGTGATCAACATTATCATCTGGTTAGTGAGTGGGGCTATTTGGTGGAAGATTCTTGGGCATTGGTGATTGTTTGATCACCTACGTAGATCGTTGTGAGTAACCCATGGTGATCGCTTAGAGCTTCCCCAGGAAAATGGGTATCAAAAGTCTCCACCCTTTCAGTATCGATCACCATTTTGTCTGTTTTATTGAATACAAGAAGATAGTCAACAATTTCAAAATATAAATTTGAAGAGCCCCCTCTTAAAAGGGCAGTATCGACACTCTTCCAACGCAGATCTCCTAAAAGCCCAGAATACGTTCGTGTCTCTTCATTCACTTCCGAAATTTTACTCCCAAAGTTGTTATAAAAGAAGTCCTCGATTTTGGAACGTTCATATTCTTTCGTCCCCCATGGGATATTGAAATCACCGCAAAGCATAATGGGGTCGTGAGGGATTTCTGTATGTTCCGACTCTATGTCTCTGACAAGTTCATGAAGTTGTCCTATTCTAATATTGATATCGCTATTTTTTCTGTAAGGTTGGAGGTGTGTGGTATAGATTTTTGCCAAGGGTTTTTCATCATCGTGTATGGTAAACTCAAAATACCCCTTATTGATCTGACTCTGCATACCGAGGTATTGGAAAGGTTTAAAGTTCTCATCGCTAACGGGAAAATTGCTGGCAACTAGAAGTCCGCTATTAAACTCCATCCAGTCAGGTCCAATATCCAAGTAAAAAAAGGCAAAATCGTCCTTAAGGGCTTCATAAAGTGAGTATGTAGAGTCAACTTCATGCGCTTCATACAAACAAAGAACGTCGGGATTATTTTCTCGAATCAGTGCGGCAATTTTATCAATACGTTCAGCTGCCGGAGAGACACCTCCAAACAACAAAGGTAGTTCACCTGGTAAAAAACATATATTCATGTTCATCAAAGTAAATGCACGATCACTGTGAGCAATGGGTTCTTTACCTCCTTTAATGAAGTGATAGGATTCATCTCTCAAAGTATAAGAGATATATCTTGGTCCGATAGCCAGCTCACCAACGATAAATGCGTGAGGAAACATGTGCCAAATTGTCTCCGCCAGTAAACTTCTATAAAAAACCTCTC
>JBCDHL010000338.1:0-2864 GCA_038750095.1 Chlamydiota bacterium | reverse complement strand
TCAAGACGGAGTTGATAGTTAAGAGCGGCTTCCAGCTCTTCATGTATTGCTGGTCTATTTACAGCTGCCTTATTATCCAAAGCATCTTGATCTAACTGTTCTTGAGCAATGAGTGCTCCTGTCAGAGTACAAGCACCTAATAAAGCGGTTGTTAAGAAATTTCTCATAGCATTCTCCTATTCGAGTAGTTAAATTAGTTTTTTTGATCTCTTCACCTTAACTGGTCTAAGAATTATTTGACACGTTATTCCCTGTTTTGCTATCCACCAACTAGTCGTTCAACACCTCTAGAGTTTCTATGAAAAAAATCGTTTTTATTGATTACAAAGAAAACCCTCCCTATACCATTAACAGTTTAGAAAATGAATCACTCAGTGGAACACAAGGAAGTGTGATACGAATTGCAGAAAAACTGGGAGAAAAATATGAGGTATTCGTCTTGCAAGCAGGAATGGATACTATCATGAGAAGTAACAATCTAGTGACTTATGGCCCTCTCAATATGTGGAAGATGCTCAAAAAAGCTCCTGATGTAGTGGTCACTGTAAGAATGAGGCCCGATCTCTATAAAAGCTTAGGGGTTTTCAAAGAATCGAAACAGATCGTTTGGCATCACGACACTCCATACCGAATGAATACCTATTTTTATTCAGAAATGGAGCAAGCAAATGTTACCATTCTCGGTGTATCTCAATCTCACCGTGATGCTATAAAGTCCGTATTCTCAAATCACAACCTTCCACTTAAAAACATCTCTATCGATTACATCTATAATCCCATCGATGACAACCTACGAAAAGATGATAATTTTGTTGATCCCTATAAACTCTTCTTCTGTAGTGATCCGCTCAAAGGACTAAGAAATACCTTAAAATGCTTCGCTTATTTATATAAAAAGGAGCCACGCTTTCACCTTACCATTGCAAATCCCAACCACCGACTTCAACTGAATAAGGATCTAGTTAAATGGATATCTGCTCACCAAAATATCTACTTAGCTGGAAGAATAACACATTCAGAAACTATCCAGCATCTACGCGAATCGCTTTGTCTTTTTTATCCAAATTTTGTTTGTCCAGAAGCATTCGGATTAGTCTACGCAGAAGCTCAAGCTATCGGTACCCCTGTGCTGACCCACGATATAGGTGCAGCCTCTGAAATTCTCAGCCACCCCGACCAATTGACTGACACCACTAACCAAGAAGAGGTCGCTCAGAAAGTCTTGAGTTGGTCCGAAGGAAATAGACCAACCGTTGCTCTCGGAGATGAGTTTCGTCTATCTAATGTCATCAAGAAATGGTATCAGCTCATCGAGAACTAAAAAGCGATGGAGACATATTTTTCCAGAAGGTATTCATCAATTCCCGTTGGTCCTCCTTCTCGACCCAGTCCCGAGTTTTTCATACCGCCAAATGATGCTTGTGCGGTGCTTACCAATCCATCATTTACGCCGATAATTCCATATTCCAGACGTGAAACGGCCGTATTGGCACATTCCATACTATTCGTGAAAACATAACTTGCCAGACCAAATTCACTTGCATTCGCTAAAGTAATTCCTTCATCCACCGAACAGAACTTCATGATGGGGGCAACGGGACCAAACGTTTCTTCGGTGAATATTTTCATCGAGGGATTGATTCCGGTCAGTATTTTGGGTTCATAGGGTTGTTCACTCATCAGTACTGCTTCAGCCCCTTTGACTAAAGCATCTTCAACATGATCTTTAACTTTTACTTGTGCAGACTCATGGATAAATATACTTAAATCCGTATTCTCATCGAGAGGATCACCAACTTTTAACCGCTCCACAGCACTCACAAAGGCTTCCAAAAATTGGTCGTAAATTCCCTCTTGAACAAAAATTCGATTCGCACAAACACAAGTTTGTCCCGTATTACGGAACTTTGCTATGATTGTTCCCTCAATAGCTTTTTCGATCGATGCATCGTCGAAAACGATGAGCGGAGCATGACCTCCCAACTCAAGAGTCAGCTTTTTCATCGTATCTGCAGAACGTCGATACAAGTACATCCCCACCTGCGTACTACCCGTAAACGATATTTTTCTAACGACGGGTGAATCTAAGAAAATATTGCCAATCTCCTTTTCCGGTCCCACAACAACATTTACAGAACCATCCGGAACACCAGCTATCTGACAAATTTTTGCCAGTAAAAACATACTAATCGGCGTTTCGGGACTCGGCTTGATGATGGTCGTGCAACCTGCTGCTAAAGCGGCTGCAACTTTTCGCGCCGGCATCGCGATAGGAAAGTTCCACGGTGTGATAAATCCACACACACCGACAGGCTCATGAATAATTTTCAAGCTTTTATTCGGAAACTGTGAGGGGATACTCGTACCATAAATTCTTTCTGCTTCACCAGCAAACCAGGAGAAGTAGCTGGCACTGTAGACAATTTCAGCATGAGACTCTTTAATGGGCTTACCCATTTCCAGCGTAATTGTGTTTGCCAGTAACTCTTTGTGTTCCATGAGCAAATTGGCTATATCACGCAGCACTTTTGCTCTTAAGGGAGAAGGTGTCTTGCTCCACTGCTTAAAAGCCTGTTGCGCCGAACTGACGGCAAAACCAGTTTCACCCACGCCAGCAGGAAGCACCGTTTTCCACATCTTTTTCGTTAATGGACTGACCTGCTCAATAGGTTCCCCACTGCTTTTAGCAACCTGCTGTCCGTTAATGAAACTTGCGAATTCTTCCTGTAGTACATATTTTTCTAGAGATACCACACCAGACTCCATTTCATAGGTTAAAAAAAGTATATACTACATCTCCTATACCGAAGTGAACGCAAAAATTTAAAGGGGTCAATTGTCCGTTTATTTCGGAAGTGTTCAAT
>JBCDHL010000337.1:0-2865 GCA_038750095.1 Chlamydiota bacterium | reverse complement strand
TTATAGTCGACTTTCGAGTCCACTTCTGTCCAAGGTAGTCCTTTTGTAGAGACTATAGAAACCTGCATGTCGCTAACCACTTCATCGATAGCATCCTCGTAGTATTTTCCAAAATCCTCTCTATGAATCATATTCTCGAGATTTTTTTTAAATATATATAGATCATCTTCAGAAAACCTTAACATGCCAATATATTCGCCACTAGCTGTAGAATTATCGAGAGATTTATGGATACGCACAACTCTACCCATTTCATTGACAAGAATTTTCATGTCTTCGTCAACGAGTTTTTTTTGATCGTCAACCACCAAGAAACTTTCGTCACTCCTTTCCATTTTTTCTAAAGCTAAATTGAGGATTTTTGGGTCAAACACCAAGTCTGAGTTTAAAATGAGTGTATTGGTATCGATAATTGATCTCACCAAATAAGCTGTGTAAATGTTGTTGCGCTGTTCATAGTGTGGATTGTAGATCGTTTTTATAGAATCAAACTTCCCTTCCCACGCCCTCACCTCTTCGTCAATTTTTTGGAATGCAAATCCTGTGACAATGACGATATGGTCAATAGCAGACGTACTTAAAGAGGTAAGCGCTCTTTGCAAAATTGTTTGACTGTCAGTAAGTTGCAAGCAGCATTTTGGAAGGTCTGTTGTCAGCTCTCCAAGCCTAGAAGAACAGCCTGCTGCAAAAATGATCGCCTTCATAATCCCTATTTTGAAACATGTTCCCCAAACAGCGAACCATATCGAAAAGCTCAATAGGAAATCAACCTATACCCAAACAAGTTGAAGAATTGTTTGGGGATAAGAAAGCCCTGTTTGGCATACTTGTTGTATCAAACAAACATAATGAGGTATACCTTTTGTGGGTTTTCTGGTAATGAGGAAGTAGTAAATGGCTAAAAAAAATGACGTTGTCAGAAAAGGAGACAAAGTCGCCATCACGTATGTTGGACAAGTTGATAGCGGCCTATACTTTGACCGAAGCCATGAAAAAAAGCCATACGTGTGTGTTATTGGAAGGGGAAAAATTTTTCCAGCTTTAGAAAAGCAGATCATTGGTATGAAAGTTGGTGAGACGAAACGTATTCGTCTACTTCCCGAAGAGGCTTTTGGTCCGATTAAAGGGAATTTACTTGTTGAGATTCCTCTTGAAAGATTGCCAAAAGGATTGAAGCCCAAAGTGGGGATGCGCCTAATGCTTCCCTTAAAATCAGTTAAAAAGCCTTATCCCTTCAAAATTACCCGCGTTGGAGAGGTCTCGGTATCTGTTGATGCCAACCATCCCCTTGCCGGAAGGAACGTGATTTATGAAGTTAAAGTGATTGCTATCAAGCACCCTAGATTAAAAAAACGAATGGAGTAGTTTCATGATAATGCATTTAAGCCCCCGAATTATGATCATGTATTTATTTATTTCTCTATTCTCGTCTACCATACAGGCAACTGCTGATGAGGATATGATTATTTCCTCAGGTCATAAGGTCAATAATTGGCTTGATAAAATATTCAAAGAGAGGGGATATCCTAAATCACAAAAAGAGTTCATGAAAATGGGGTTTCGTAACCTCACCCGTCCCGATTCCGAAGGGGCACAAGTCTTTAAACACCGTAGCTGTGGTGGATATTTATTTAAGCTCTATGCAAACAATAACGGTTCTATCGATGAAGAAAAAGTGTTAGCTAATCGGATCAAGGGTGCCGAAGTGATCAGGCAATATATTGAAGATCATGGATATCAAAGTTATTTCAAAGTACCTAAAAAGTGGTTGTACTACCACAGTCCAACTTCCCGTTATATTCTTGTTGTCCAAGATATGAAGATATTAAACCAAGAAAAGAATATGAAAGCTTGGAAAAGCAAAAAAGTAAATGAAAATTTTTTACAAGCACTTGCAGCTACATTGAAAGATCTTGGACTAATAGACTCTATTTACATCGATAACATCCCTTTTTGCAAAGATGATAAAATAGCATTTATCGACACGGAACATTACCACAACAGTCAACCTGTGCGACTATTTGTATTGGATCAACGCCTACCAAAACACCTACTACCTTACTGGCAATCTCTTAGAGAATAATTTCGATTAGTTTTTCCAAAAAGGTTTTGTTTTGCTGTTGAAGGGTCCCCACTCCACTTTTCCTGTATCGATATAAAAGAAGGCGTCAACAATTTTGACTTTTTCTTCCTTAACGAGATCCCTAATCACCGGACTCCTGAGTATTGCTTGTCGGTGGCTATTTTCAACATTATATTGAGTGGCCAATTTTAACTGCTCTGTTTCAGATAAGTGATTTTGGTCTTTCACTTGTTTGACAGAAGGGTAGATTTCTACTAATAGTGAGGAAATATTTGCACTATATGTTTCCTCTTCTAGCTTAAAGGCTTCCTTAACTGCGCCGCAATTCTGATGTCCCATTACAATGATGAGCGGTGTTTTGAGTACAGAAACCCCATATTCAATACTAGCTAGAGCAAATTGATCAACAACATTTCCAGCGAGTCTAATAACAAATAATTTTCCCATTTTTTGATCAAATATTTGCTCCGGAGCAACTCGGGAATCAGAACAGACGATTAAGGTGGCAATCGGACTTTGATCTTCTGCCAGCTCTTCTCTGCTCTCCTGTGTCATATTTTCACACAAGGATTTATTTTCAACAAATCGCTGATTCCCTTTTATTAAGAGCTCTAGAGGGTCATCATCCTCCCGATTGAATGCAGTGGTCGGCTCATCTTCAGCAACAACTACCTGAACAGTTATCAAACATAATACGATAAGCACCTTAAACTTATAAACGCTCATAACTCCTCCAGAGGTTAATGTATACCAATCGTGATTCAAAATTTGGAGTTTTGGCT
>JBCDHL010000336.1:0-2881 GCA_038750095.1 Chlamydiota bacterium | reverse complement strand
ACTCCTAGAAATTACTGTTATTTCATATTTTACAACTAATAAACACCTTTTATGGGAATAGCAAGATTTTCTTTCCTTTTTTGTAGTGGACGAAAGTAGAATTTGCTATCATGGAACACATACAAAATTCCACGCGACTTTTTTCTTAAAGGTGATATTATGAAAAACGCCCCTCCTAAAGCTACCTTACTTGAAGACTATCGTCCACTTCCCTTCAAGATAAACACGATACATCTGACTTTTGAGCTTGATGACAAAGAAACACTCGTAACTGCTGTGTCTCAAATTGAAAGAGAAAGAAGCGCACCGGGTGAACCTTTGAAACTAAATGGTGAGCGCTTGAAGTTAGTTTCCCTCGAAATTGATGGGAGAGCCCTTGATGAATCAGATTACTCCTACGACGAACGATTTTTAATGATTCACGAGACACCCGAGTCTTTTGAGTTAACGATCAAGACAGAAATTAATCCTTCAGCAAACACCACTCTTGAGGGGCTGTATAAGTCTGGTACGATATTTTGTACTCAAAATGAACCTGAAGGGTTTAGGCGGATCACTTACTTTCTTGACCGGCCAGATATTATGTCGGTTTATACCACAACGATTATTGCTGATAAAAACTTATATCCAATCCTGCTTTCAAACGGCAATAAGGTAGAAAGTGGTGATTTAGAAGATGGTAGGCATTGGGTTAAGTGGAATGATCCCTTTCCAAAACCCTCGTACTTGTATGCGTTAGTTGCTGGTGATTTGGGCGAGATCCGTGATACGTTCAGAACAATCTCGGGAAGAGATATTGACCTACACATTTTTTGTGATAAGGGTAACGAATCGAAGTGTGAATTTGCGATGAACGCCCTTAAAAAGTCGATGAAATGGGATGAAGAAGTATATGGCTTAGAGTATGACCTGGATATATTCATGATCGTCGCTGTCGATGCTTTTAATTTTGGGGCTATGGAAAATAAAGGGTTAAATATCTTCAATACTAGTTGTGTCCTTGCGGATAAATCGACAGCTACAGATGATAATTTTTATCGGGTTGAAGGGGTTGTTGCTCATGAGTATTTTCATAACTGGACGGGCAATCGCGTGACCTGTCGAGACTGGTTTCAGTTAACTTTGAAGGAAGGATTGACCGTATTTCGAGATCAAGAATTTTCTGCTGACATGAATTCTAGAGCGGTGAAGCGTATCGAAGATGTTGAAAGTTTACGAGCAGCACAGTTCGCAGAAGATGCTGGACCTACAGCTCATCCGATAAAACCAAAATCCTACATCGAAATAAACAACTTCTACACTGCGACTATTTATGACAAGGGTGCAGAAGTGATTCGTATGATCCACACGATGTTGGGCAAGGAAAATTTCCGTAAAGGAATTGACAAGTATTTCGAGCTTTATGATGGGCAAGCTGTGACGACAGAGGATTTTATTCATGCAATGGAACAGGCTTCAGGCGTTGACCTCAAGCCATTTACCAAATGGTATCATCAGTCAGGGACACCAGAGTTGGATGTTAGCTATCAATATGATTCTGCCAAGCAATCCCTAAAAGTAGATCTAATACAGAAAAATCCGTCGACAGCTGACGAGCAAGAAAAGCACCCTCTCGTATTTCCATTAGCTTGTGGAATATTGAGCAGTGAGGGATCGAGTATTACACCAAATGTAGAAGGTGCGCGTAAAAATGGTGATACGGTGATTCTACCGGTCAGTAAAGAAAGTCAGACTTTTGTTTTTGAGAATGTTTCAAGCCGACCTACTCTTTCTGTGAATAGAGGGTTTTCTGCTCCTATCAAGGTGCATGTTCGTTATGAACACAAGGATCTCATGTTTCTTATGGCTCACGATCATGATGAATTTAATCGTTGGGATGCTTCCCAAGAACTAGGCATAAGACTGATGTTGGAGTCTTTACAGGATCAATCAATGAAGGTGAGTGAAGACTATCTTGAGGCTTACGGAAAAGTGCTAAAAAATAAGATGCTGGATCCAGGACTTAAGGCTCTGTGTTTGACGTTACCTACGGAAGGAACATTAGGGCAAAGGCAATCTATTATCGATTTTGATGGAAACCATCACGTTCGCGAAACTTATTTAAGTAGAATTGCTACACATTATCAAAACGATTTTATCGATCTCTACGAAGAGCTCTCATCCAATGTAAATTATCAGATTGATCCTGAATCTATTGGTAAGCGATCCTTGAGAAAACTCTGCTTGAAGTATATTGCTCAAACAGAAAAAAAAGAGGCTCTGGATCTCTGTTTAGAGTCATTCAAAACAGCTTCGAATATGACAGATCAGTACGGAGCATTACGAATTCTTGCTGATTACGATTGTGAGCAAAGGAAAGAAGCTCTTGAGCAATTCTATCAGCAATGGAAGGGTGAGCAGCTTGTCATGTGTAAGTGGTTAACGGCTCAGGCCTCCTCCAAAGCTAAAGGGGCTCTCGACAAAACAGAAGAATTGACCAAAGATGTGATCTATGATCAAAAAATTCCGAATCTGGTTCGCGCTCTTTTTGGCGGATTTATGCAGAACCATGTGCAATTTCACGATTCTAAAGGTGCAGGCTACGCTTTTATTGTCGAGCAGATTTCCGAACTAGACAAAATTAACCCTCACGTTTCAGCTAGGCTCGCCACCGGTTTTAGAAAATTCGGTCAGTTAGATTCTAATAGAAGAGACATGCTACGTAAAGAGCTTGATGTGTTACTTTCAAAACCTGACATCTCACCTCACTTGTATGAAATCGTTTCAAAATGCGTAAAGTAAAAAGGGGATTTGTTAGCCTTTATGCATTTCAGTGTGTTTCATTAGGTAGATGGCATGTATCAGGCCGGGGAAGTATCCAAAAATTGTTAATAATAAATTT
>JBCDHL010000335.1:0-2884 GCA_038750095.1 Chlamydiota bacterium | reverse complement strand
CTTAGATACAGAACCACAAGGTCCCGTTGCATCTATTTTTAACTGCATCAAGAAGCTTCCAGAATGTATGCAAACCCGAGTGTTGACCTTCTGTCACTTCTTCCTTGGTGCTTCTAAGCAAACATGGATCATAGAAAATGGAATGGTTGTTTGTAAGTCTCTAACAAGACATGAGTTTTGGAAAAACGGCGTTGTTTATCTTCCAGCTCTTCTTCATAAGAAAGTGGAAAAAAACTTACTTAAAGGACCCAAAAAAGTTGCCGAGATAATTGTAAGAGCGTGTTATTCATGGATTAGAGATCTTGATTTTCGTTTTCTTAAAGAGCAGTTAAAAGAGCGAAGCAAATTCCACTTTTTCACTGTTGGCATGATTCTTGCTCAATATTGTATCTTCATAAGTAGCAAAAAACCAGTTGGATAGGTTTTTTGAAAACTTGAAAAAAATCCTTTTTTTTCTACACAATCCTACTGTGAAATCCCAGGAAATGTATAATAAGGGGAGAGGAGGGGATTGTCATGAACAAGAAGCTTTCGAAAACTATCTTGGAGTTTATCCGGGCTCTACTCGTAGGCAAGCCCGTGGTCCTACGCGACGGCTCTTGGTTTATCGAAAGTACTTTTAGCCATTATCTCCGCAAGCTTTTTGGTGGAGAGGAGAGCTTCTATGTTCGCCTTGCCTCAGAAATGGAAGGAGAGATAGACAAAATCAGCCAGCATCCCATTCTTTTCTCTGAAGATCCATCTAAATTAACGGGTATCGAGCAATATGATGAGTACCTTCTTGCCGCGGATATTATCGACAAGAAACTGATCAAGTTTACATCTGAAAAATCAAAAAAAGCGAGAAATAAACTACTCTTCAAAACGATTTCCTGCAAGTACCGTATCGAGGAGTCAAATGGCGGAATCGACGCTTCTCCTGTTCAACAACCTCTAGTGAATGTGTTGAAGAAAATGCTTTATGGATGGAAGAAAAACAATGACTTAGTTTTCGAAAAAAAACTCACAGAACGAGATCTTCACCAAATGCAAGTTGCTAGTCAGTTCCCTGAATTTGTATTACTTCTGTTGAAAGATAGTGAAATACAAGAGGCTTTTATGCAGTGGGTATTCCGCGACGGAAATAGGGCGCGCATCTTCATTGAGTATCCCCAGTTACAAGAAAAACTTGTTGAGTGTAACCTTAACGGAAGAATTGGCAGAATTTCTGAAGAAGATCTTAAAATCTTGAAGGTTCCGGTTAGCAATGAAAATCTAGCCAGTGTAGTCACAAAAAAAATTGTAACTCTTCCCTTCGAAGGTGTTGAACGTAACATTCTGGACGAGTCTCAAGAAGTGACTTTTAAAGGAAATTACACTTTAAAAATCGGTGAAATATTCGAGGTCTTTAAGAACAAAAATTATGAAGTTGGGGAACTGGAATACTTCGCGCATGGATTTACCAACTGGAACTGTCATCATTGGGGATATTGGGATGATGATAACAAAGAGCATCAACTCATCGACCTTAATCACCATCAGTGGTGGCATCAACTTCCTATTCTCGAAATTATTTCTCAGGAAGAAGCTCTCAAGCGTTATGAGATTAGGCTTGATGGAACCACCTGGTGTGTTGCGGCTTCCGCTACGAGGGGCACCGCTTCACTGGATTTTGAAAACACTCACGCCTTTCTAGAAATAGCTATTCCTTGGGGTGATGGGAGATACGCTGTTTATGACTTCGGAAAATTTGCTCGTAAATATCCATCGAGCTTTTTCGAAGGGATTTCGATGTTTTGTCATAACCTTCATGCGACCGTCTCTTATCCCGACGAAAACATCTTCTATTCGCACAGACAACAAATGTATCATGCATATGAGTTGCCTCCAGATAAAGGAATAGAACTCATGGAGAACATAAAACAAGATATGATTACCTCACAAGAAAGAAATTTTGTCTATCAAATAGAGTCAGAAAACTGTGCAAAGTGGGTCCATCAAAATCTAGAACAAGTTATTGATAAAGAAGATATCCCCAATCTATTCAAGATGCACCTACTCGATACAGAGCCAATTGGAGCTGTCTCCGTTATCTTCTCTCTTATTAAAAAGCTGCCTAAATGCATACAGACACCCATCATGACTTTATGTCATTTGCCGCTTGGGGCCGCGAAACAGACGTGGATTATTGAGAAAGGTAAGCATGTTTGTAAATCACTTACAAGGCACGAGTTCTGGTTAACTGGAGAAGTCTATCTTCCAGCATTACTCCACAAACAGAAAGAGGAAGGGATCCTGTCACATTTTAGAGAGTTCATCGATATGCTTTGTCATCTATTGACGGGGGTAGTTTTGCGTTTTGATTTTGTCCGAAAACTTTGGGAGTCTACACAACATGTTAATATAAAGAATGTTGAGTATTTTTTACCAGATCTCTACGGCCCAATGCAAGCTCACCTCAGATTAATGAGGGGCTATCCTCATTCAGCTGCTGAGTCGGAGTCGAACAGCTATCGAATAAAACCCCATATAAATCGCATCTTTACTAGTTAGTCTCCCATATAGTGGTTTTTAATAATCGTTGCTTAAACGTAGCACGAAATCCTACCATACCCCTCGAATTTACGATCAGGTAAATTTCAGTATTTGGTGGCTTGCAAATTACCGGCTTGCCATCCTAAAAGTGGGTACAACCTAATAATTTCCGTTAAAAATCTAAATAGTTATCTATAAGTGAATTAGAAATGTAGTGCAAATTTCTTTTCGTAAACTTTATGCCTGCGATTTTTTACCTAACGGAATCGCGGTAGCGATTTAAACGGTAATAGCCCCGTGCAAAGGAAAGGGCGGTAGCCCTGAACTGCAGCTCGGGGTAAAAGTACAAATAATATAAAAGCCACGGATG
>JBCDHL010000334.1:0-2884 GCA_038750095.1 Chlamydiota bacterium | reverse complement strand
CACGTTCGGTATTCATGCTTGTACTCATGACACACAACTACCCCTACGGAGAGGGAGAGACATTTATAGAGCAAGAGCTTCCCTATCTCTTGGAAGAATTTCCTTTGATTTACATTATTCCCCTATTTTCGCAAGGTAAAGCCAAAGCTGTTCCTGAGGGAGTAACCATCCTTCAAATGCCTGTGGAAAAGATATTTCGGAAGTTATACAGATCGTTAATCGAGCCAAACACATACACAGAAATCATGCGTCACCCTGGAACGCTTCTATCATTGAGTAAAATGAAATACCTGCTTGGATACACCTCATACTGTAACAAACTGTACCACTTCCTTCACTCAGAGATAAAAAAACAGGCCGAATGGCGAAATGCTTTATTCTATACCTATTGGTTTCATGTTCAAGCATCCGCCCTTGCCCAATTGAAAATCAACCACTTCCCTGAATTAAAAATTGTTTCTAGAGCTCATGGGTACGATCTATACGAAGAGGAGTATTGGCCTGGATATATACCCATGAGAGAAAAAACCTCTTCAGCTTTCAACCATCTCTTCACTGTTTCTGAAGACGGCAAACGGCACCTATCTCAAAAATTTCATCGAGAAAAATTACCACTTTCAGTAGCAAAACTGGGAACTGAGCAACCGGAACATCAGGCAGCCCCTTCAAAAAAATGTCATTTAACAATAGTGAGCTGTAGTCACATGGTTCCAGAAAAAAGGATCGAACGAATCATCGATGCTATTGCCTTTCTGCCCAAAATATGTGACATGCAAGTTTCATGGAATCATTTAGGAGGCGGTCCTCTTTACGAAAACCTTTATGATCTAGCAGAGTCAGTCATACCTAGCTGCGTCGATTGGAAAATCCATGGAAAAATGGATAACAGTCAGATACTTAGGTACTACCAAAATCATCCGGTTGACGTTTTCTTATCAACAAGCAGAACGGAAGGGATCCCAGTCTCAATGATGGAGGCTGCATCCTGTGGAATACCTCTCGTTGCTACCAATGTAGGGGGTGTCAGGGAGATTGTTTGTGAAAAAAATGGTGTACTAATTGAAAAAAAAGCGAACACAAAAGAAATCGCAGAAGCAATCATCGAGGCCAAAAATAAATCAAAAAGAAAAGCCTCCTTCATGAAATGGCAGACCCATTTTTCAGGTAAAAAAAACTACCAAACCTTCGCTAAATCCCTGAAATCTATACATATTCAAACAATTTTATAATATCTTTTATACTAACACACCTGACCTTCGATCTTCACCATACAACGAAATTAGTGGAGAATATGGATGAATTGCCGAATACACCCTGCAAAAAATAATATTTGAAAAACACTAAACTTCGCATTATAAGGAGTGATGTATAGATCAGTATACAATTGAGGATTAGTGATTGTTTAGGCGATATTGGTCATTATTCATATTACTCATAGCGACTTATTGTTCGATTACCGTTCCACTATGGATGGTTTTCAAGTATCAAAATAATATTTATTTGGTATTTATTGAAATATTTATATCGGCAGCATTTCTTGCTGATGCGGTAATCAACTATAGATTTCTTCATGATGACCCTACAGTTAGCAATAGAAAAAAATATCTCACTACTTGGTTTATTGTTGACCTCCTTGCCATTCCTCCCTACCTTCTTTTTGCAGAATATGATTTAATACCTGCTTACTTATCTTTTCTTTCGATATTCAGATTCCTAAAGATATTCAAGTTAACAAAAAGAGCTTACTTTAAAAGTATTTGGGGAATTAGGGAATTTGAAAGAACCGGTTTTCTTAACCTATTTATTCTATTATTTTGGATAATAAATTTTGCACACTGGAGTTCATGTGGATGGATAAAAATTTCAGGAGACCTTCCTGATGTAGATGGCCAAACAAGATACATTCGAGCTCTCTATTGGTCCGTGACGACTCTAACAACAATCGGGTATGGAGACATCACTCCAATAACCAATCTACAAACAATTTACGCTATGTTTGTCATGATCATCGGAGCAGGGACATATGGCTACCTTGTCGCTATTACTGCTTCAACTTTAGCAAATGCAGATATCATTCGTAAAGAGTTTGCAGCAAGATTGCAAAAAGTGACTCAATTCATGAAATACAAAAATATCTCAAGGCCTATACAAGAAGAAGTACTCGATTATTATGAATATATCTGGAAAAACAAAAAAGAGTTTTCGGAGAAAGAAGTTTTAGAAGATTTACCTGACTCACTTAAGATGAAAGTGATCATTCACTTGAATAAAGAGCTCTTACGAAAAATTCCCACTTTTAAAAATGCGAGTGATGAAGTGATAGGTGACGTTTTTTCAAACTTAACACATACCTATTATCTAAAGGGTGATATGATCATTAATATCGGGGAGATTGGAACTAGGTTGTTTCTGATTAATAAGGGAAAAGTCGAAGTTTTAGATAAAGAAAATAGACCCATAGCCACCTTATATGAAGGAGACTTCTTCGGTGAATTTGCTTTACTTGAAAATGTGAATCGTACAGCAGGGGTGAGAGCGCTAGAATATTGCGACCTGTATTATCTAGAACTAGAAAGTTTTAAATCGATTATTAAGCGACACCCACAACTCGTTGATGACCTTGATAAATTAGCAAAAAAAAGAGGATTTCATAACAAGGAGACTTAACACACGAATCTTGAGGTTATTCTCTCGTCGAGAAAATGTATGCTGAATGAAATTGGAAATTACACTTGATAGTCAGAGATTTTTACTTCTGACGAAGCGTGGAGATCGCAGGTAACTTAGACAAGTTACCAAGATCGAACACAAAGTGAGAGACAAAAAGAAGGACTATCAAGCGTAATTTCCAATTTCATTCAGTATACAAGTTACTCTAGCTTGT
>JBCDHL010000333.1:0-2909 GCA_038750095.1 Chlamydiota bacterium | reverse complement strand
GCCCTCACTACCTGTCTGGTCCAGGGGTAAACAACGGATTGTTACTTTTAAACCATCGAGCATCGATTCTGACTCAGCTTCACCACACCACTTAGCTCTAACAAATCCTCCGTGAATTTCGGGCTTTTCGGAGCTCTTCGGGGTGAAAAATTCTTTAAATTGATCGAAATTTGTAATGTCTGAACGCAAATGCTCAAGTTGATGTTTCTTTGCTTGGTCGTAATAACTTTTTTGCATTTCTTCAAGAAGACTAACAATCGTCTCTTCGATTTCGCCAATTGGAACCTTCTTCTTATCTTTATGTCCAAGATGACGGCAGGAGACCATCACGGATTGTGATTCAATATCTTTAGGTCCGACTTCAATCCTTATAGGAATTCCCTTTTTAATCCATTCCCAGTTTTTCTCGCCTCCGCGCTTCTCACGTTTGTCCACTTTAACACGAAGCTTTTTTCCGCTATAGGTTTCATCGCACAATTTAGCTGCAATTCTGTCAGCATATTCCATCACCTCCGCTTCATGTTCCGGTTTTGGAACGACAGGAAGTATGACCACCTGTTTCGGTGCGACACGTGGAGGGATACGTAGCCCATCGTCGTCCGAATGACACATGATCATTCCACCAATTAATCGAGTAGTTACACCCCAAGAAGTGGTAAAGGCATGCTCAAGATCTCCATCTTTGTTTGTGAAACGAATATTTTGGGCTTTAGCAAAATTCTGGCCTAGATAGTGAGAAGTTCCAGCCTGTAGAGCCTTGCGATCTTGCATCATCACTTCTGTGGTGTAAGTTTCAACCGCACCGGGAAATTTTTCTGATTCTGGTTTTTTGCCGATAATAACAGGGAGAGCAAGAACCTCTTCCATGTGAGAGCGATACATTTCCAGCATAGAAAGAGTCTCTTGGACGGCTTCATCCTCTGTTGCATGAGCCGTGTGTCCTTCTTGCCAAAGAAATTCTGCTGTACGTAGAAAAATTCTTGTGCGCATTTCCCAACGCACAACATTCGCCCACTGATTAATAAGAAGGGGTAGCTCTCTCCACGACTCAATCCAACGAGAAAACGCTTCACCAATGATCATTTCCGACGTTGGTCGTACAACGAGTGGTTCTTCAAGCTCTCCAGTAGGTACGAGTTTTCCCTCAACTTCCTCAAGGCGATGGTGAGTGACAACGGCACATTCTTTAGCGAAACCTTCGACATGTTCTGCCTCTTTTTCAAGATAACTGAGTGGAATGAATAGTGGGAAATAGGCGTTTTCATGACCGAGATTTTTGATTCTCTCATCTAGGTCACTTTGAATGTTCTCCCATATACCATATCCCCAAGGCTTTATGATCATACAACCTCGTACTGGGGAAGTTTCTGCCATGTCGGCTGCTTTGATCACCTGCTGATACCATTCAGGATAATCCTCTTCTCTTGTAGGGGTGATTGCTGATTTCTGCTTATTCATAAAGTCCTTTAAGGGGTTATCGGTAAAAAGGACATTATAACTCAAGAAAGGTACATGTTCAAGCTTGAACTTCTTATTGGATATGTGTATCAAGAGTTATTTTAATCAAGTCCATGTGAGTTCTCTATGAGGTGGAAAAAATACATTCCTGTGATCTGCATCCTTTTAATGATGCTCGTAGCTTACCTTTATGGAGCTGGTGAGTTACTCACCTTTGAAATGTTTAAGAAACACAGGATCACGATAATAAAGTATGTGGAAAGCTATCCAATTCTAGCTCCTTTAGTTTTTATGACAGTTTACATCATTGCAATAGCATTATCCATTCCCGCAGGAAGCTTCCTCTCAGTACTTAGTGGTTTTCTCTTTGGTCAACCGTACAGTACAGTATATGTTGTCATCGGAGCAACAATAGGGGCTACCTGCATATTTCTAGCAGCAAAGACTGCCTTAGGAACTTCCTGGAAGGACAAGGCAGGTAACGCACTTCGCTCCATGCAAGAAGGATTTCAAGAAAACGCGGCGAGTTACCTACTCTTCCTACGTTTTGTTCCCTTGTTCCCTTTCTGGCTAGTAAATCTAGCACCCGCATTTTTTGGAGTGACCTTATTCACATATATTTGGACGACTTTCGTAGGGATCATCCCTGGAGCGTTCGTATTCACACAAGCAGGTGTGGGCCTTGGGAGTGTCCTTGATACGGAGGGTGAATTTTCGATAGATACATATTTTACAACAGACATCAAAATCGCCTTGATTGCATTTGCTCTCTTTGCTTTACTACCTGTAGTGATTAAAAAAGTGCGTAGGAAAAAGCATGATTGACTCTTACTATCGGACACCATTCCAAAAAATTCTCATAGAACCTATTTTGCCTCATCTACTTAAATCAGATATACATGCCAATCATTTAACTCTTCTTGCTTTACTATCCGGTATTGCAGTGATCCCATGTATGGCGTTGGGGAGGAACATTGTTGCTTTGGCGTTTCTTTTACTATCCGGTTATCTCGATGTGCTGGATGGATCAGTTGCAAGAAGAAAGAAAGAAGCATCCTCTTATGGTGCTATTTTCGACATCGTTTCTGATAGAATCGTCGAGTTTAGCGTTGTCTTTGGGCTATACCTTGCAGAGCCACAAAGTAGAGGAGTTTTATCTCTCCTAATGCTTGGAAGCATACTGGTATGCGTGACCTCATTTCTCGTGGTGGGGATTTTTACTGCAAATAGCGGTGAAAAGAGCTTTCATTATAGCCCAGGGATAATGGAAAGGGCTGAGGCATTTGTTTTCTTTGCTTTGATGATCTCTTTTCCTTCTTTTTTTGGACTTCTTGCCCTAGCATTTATTTTATTAGTCACCCTGACAGCGGTTGTACGCATCAAAGAGTTCATCACGAAGTCAAGTTATACCCAAACAAGTTGAAGATTTGGCTTTCTCAAAGCCAAAATTC
>JBCDHL010000332.1:0-2949 GCA_038750095.1 Chlamydiota bacterium | reverse complement strand
GCTAAATGGTAGGTAATTAAATTACAAGTGATTGATGAACGATTTTGTCATTAAAATCTAATATAGATAACTAAAAAATGTTCTTGCAAGTCACACCCATAACACTCTCATATTCAACGTATAATAAATAAACCGTTGAATAGATTTGAGGCTAAACCAACATTAAGCAGTAAATTAATTTTTGAAAATATAAGGGGAAAAATCAACGGAGGAGGTGGGATTCGAACCCACGGTACGGGGTTAGCGCACACACGCTTTCCAAGCGTGCTCCTTCGGCCGCTCGGACACTCCTCCGAAGGATGAAGGCACGATCATACCCTAAAAATCCATTAGTTTGCAAGCTTTATACCAAAGGGTGTAACTAAAAGTGGTGACAAAAATATTTTTTAAGTCCTGATTATTGAGGTTAATTCGGTATATTAGAGAGCCATTGAGTTTTATTTTTTAACAAGGCATAATGGATTGTCCGTGACCCCTTATATTTGGATATAGAGATGCTTTGTAGAATAATATTTTTTTTAATTTTACTATTCACTCCTCAAATAACCCTCCATGCAAAACCAACGGTGCTGGTCAGCATAGCTCCTCACAAAACGTTCGTTGAAAGCATTGCGGGTGATACGGTAGATACACAAGTTATCGTCCCTGCCGGAGCAAGTTCTCACACGTTTGAACCGACATCAAAGCAGATGATACAAATGAGTCAGGCCGATGTTTGGTTCCGACTAGGAGACGGGTTCGAAAAACGATTAATGCAGGTCTTACAAAGCTACAATCCAAAAATAAAAATCATCGATTTTAGAGAGCATGCCAATATGATATGCAGCGATCACGTACATCACCATCATGGGCATCATAAATGTTCGGAGGACATGCGTGATGTGCACATATGGCTGAGCCCTAGAGAAGCGAAAAAACAGGCGATGGACATTGCTAACACTCTAAAAAAACAGTACCCGCAAAACCAAGAACTTTACACAGAAAACTTACAAAAGTTTCTAAAACAACTGAATGAATTAGACAATGAAATCGGCAAGCAACTTGCCGCTTACAAAGGGACATCATTTCTCGTCTCCCACCCTGCTTACGCTTATTTCGCGAGAGACTATGAACTCAATCAAATGTCTGTAGAGTTTGAAGGAAGAGACCCAACACCTCAACAGCTTACGAAGCTTTTAAAACGAGCGAAAGAGTTGAATATATGCAAGGTGTTTATTCAACCGCAACATGATAACAGAGGGGCAAAACTCGTTGCTTCACACATCGATGCAGATATTGTTTCCTTAGACCCCTATTCGGAAGACTACTTTCACAATTTACGTACATTAGCCAATCAATTCAGTTGTGGACAGCGCCGTGATACTAAGGAGTCGTCTACAAAATGAAGCGTGTTTTAACATTTGACGAGGTTTCATATGCCTACTCGGAAAAACTTGTTCTATCCGATGTCTCCTTTATAATCGAGCAAGGAGAGTACATAGGAATTATCGGTCCAAATGGTGGAGGAAAAACAACACTTCTAAAACTGATCATGGGACTTCTAAAACCTAAATCGGGAAACATTCTTCTTTTTGATCGTCCTCCCGAAGAAGCTCTCGATATGATTAGCTATGTCCCACAAAATCTAAGCTTCGATAAGAAGTTCCCAATTTCTGTCATTGAACTGGTTCTTTCTGGTTTACTCTCCAAACTACCTTGGTATGGAACCTATAGTAAAAGTCAACGTGAAGAAGCACAAAAAGCGATTGAAATGATGGGGCTGACAGGACTGGAGTCCCGTGCTCTCGGTACGCTTTCTGGTGGGCAAATGCAACGCGCACTCATCTCGCGCGCACTCGTTTCGAAACCAAAATTGCTCCTTCTTGATGAGCCAACGTCAAATATCGACACTCACGCTGAGAATGAAATCTACAATCTTCTCCAGAAACTATCTGGAGAAATAACGATACTGATGGTCACCCACGACTTAAAAACTTCGATCGAGCAAGTTGATAGAGTACTTTGTGTCCAAAGAAATGTGACAACGTTTAAAACTCAAGAGGTCTGCGAACACTTCTCTATAGGACTTTACCATGCTCCTCTCCTTGTCGAAAGTGATACAAATGAGGCATGCTGCAAGCTACAAATTCAAAAAGAAAAGGATTCAACATAATATGGAATTTCTCCAAGCAATTTTAGACAACCCCTTACTTCTCTCCGCAGTTCTTGCAGGGTTTGGTGCTTCAATTGTTAGTGGAGTCATTGGTTCATATGTGGTCGTTAAACGTATCGTGTTCATCAGTGGTGGTATTTCTCATTCAGTCCTTGGGGGCATCGGTTTTTGTTTATGGTTAGAGAGAAATTATGGTGTCACGTACGCTACTCCACTGATTGGAGCTCTCGCCGCAGCAATTATCTCTGCCATTCTAATTGGGTGGATTCACTTATACTACCATGAACGTGAAGACTCGGTCATTGCTGCCCTCTGGTCGATTGGTATGTCTACAGGTGTTTTGTTTATCTCGCAAACACCAGGATTTAATGTTGAACTCGCCAATTTCTTAGTGGGTAATATTCTTTGGGTAACACCTGAAGATCTCTATTTTCTATTCGCGCTCGACGTTATTGTCCTCTGCTTAATTTTTTGTTTACACAAACGAATCTTGATGATCTGTTTCGACGAAACACAAGCCAGACTTCAAGGAGTCCCTGTGAATATGCTTTACATGTTACTCCTTATCCTCATCGCTGTGACAGTAGTGATCTTAGTCGAAGTTGTAGGGATCATTTTGGTGATGACCATGCTGACAATTCCTCCAGCCATCGCCAATATTTTCACATCACGTCTCTCGACAATGATGTTATTGGCAGTCTTATTCAGCTCTATCTTTTGTTTTTCTGGAACAACAATTTCTTTTTATCTCGACTGGCCCGCGGGTGCGACAATCGCCCTAACAGCTGGAGTTTCAT
>JBCDHL010000331.1:0-2950 GCA_038750095.1 Chlamydiota bacterium | reverse complement strand
TTCCTGCTTTTTTAGGTATGATTGAATGTCTGATGGTTTCCAAAGTGCGTGAATATAGTGTAGCACATGAGTGGATGGCCATTGTCTTAAAAAATCTGAGGTTTTGTGACACAGTATTAGAAGGTGATCGCATTTATGGATGTAATTGTTGATGTAGTCATTTAATTCGCCCCAGCTTTGAATAATATCGAATTCTTGACTTTTTTTGTGTTCCTCAGTGAAAAGTGCAGCTCTAACAGATTTCCCATGGTTTTGTAAGTAGAGCATGAGTTTTTTAGCAACAGAAGAGGTCTCTACTCCATCGATACTATCAACTGTTATGAGCTTGTGGTCCGAAAAAGCCTCGTTGGCAGGCGAACAGTGAATGAGGCTTGCTAACACTTCAAGAAGCTCACTCTCTTCTTGAGTTGTGATTGTCTGGAGGTCTGTAGGTTTTGTAAGCATTTGAGTGATCTTTTCAAAGTTAGAAGCGGATATACCACGAGTTTGGAGATATTCCTTTAGGTTGTTGGTCCTATCGTTACTAAGGAGAGAGGAAATTTTTGAGTTGATCGACTCTTCTAGGGCGCTACTGTTTGTTGTTGCAATGTACTCTACATCAGGAATCGTGTCTTCATCCCAGAACCCATTACATACTTCTTCACAATCATCAGTAAGTGTCAGTGAATCTTCACCCTTTTCATGGGTTTTAATTCTTTTCTGATGATTGACGAAGTCCTCTTCTTCTACTCCAAAGTTTACTTCTATTTGTCCGGGAGTAATTTCTATGGAAGTGAGAATAATCGCATCAGGTCCATAAGTATCTATAATTCGTTTTTCTATTTCTTTTGTATCTTCACCAATAAAGGTTTTGACAATCATTTCATCTCCTCATATAAAATCGAGCAAGGTTCATCATATATACTGAATGAAATTGGAAATTACGCTTGATAGTCATTCTTTTTGCCTCTGACTTAGTGTTCGATCTTGGTAACTTGTCTAAGTTACCTGCGATCTCCACACTTCGTCAGAAGTAAAAATCTCTGACTATCAAGCGTAATTTCCAATTTCATTCAGTATAACAAACTACAGGTAAAAATAAATAGGAGATAGAATGTTCCATAAAATCGATAAGCCAAAAGATGTTTTTATCGATACACCGGTAGTAAAGAATGAGGAGTCTGTGATTTGGCGCGGGTTTAAGGTGACGTGTAATTTTTTTTATGAAACCCCAGCGATCGTTTTAGGATTGCTTGGCGCGGCTGTTGTAGCCCATATTTTTATTCCTCATCTAGCTGTAACGTTGTATGCATTGGCAGTTGCCTCATTATCCAGTAAGCTTGTTATCAAATTAGTTTCTCGAGTGGACATTAAGTGGCTGCAGCGTTTGGAAGAATGGTCTTGGAATTTGAAGAAAAAGTTTTCCTTTATACAAACTGTTATGATTGTTTGCTCTTTGATAGTAGGATATCTTTTTCCTATACTAGGGATTATTTCAGCAACGGTCGTTGGTGGGTACAATGGGATCATATTCGAGATTGAATACTGCAAAAAACTCCAAAGTCTACACAAAGATCGTATAAAAGACGAGAACGAACAAAATGTTCTTCTGAATTTACTCATTTAAATCCACTGTTGTTTTACAATCAATGGCGAAGCTATGACAGAAAACGAGCCCGTAACCCCAGGACAACGCAAACCAGAACATCGAGTGCTAAAAGCACGACAGAAGGTCTAAAGGTGCTCAAAGTTGTGTGAATAATGTATGGTTGGAATGAGTGAGGTTGCGACCGAATGAAGGCTTGGACGTGTGATGGTCTAATCCTACTCTTGTTTGAAAGCTTTTATTTAACTATGTTAAGTAGTGAACAAGTATCAATTAATGAGGTTAGCATATGGCGATTCAACTTGATAACAAAAGTACAGTTCTTAGTCCAGCTGAACAGTTTTCAGAGAACGGAAAAGCTATTGTCGAAAAAATAGACCAGCAATTTCAAAAAGCGCTGAAAGAGGTAAATGAGTATGCAGAAACGAATAATTTGTTAGGAATTAGAGCTGAACCAATAGGTCATGGGCATAAGCATATCACTAGGCAAGAACCTTTCAAATTTTTAAACAGATATAAGGTTTATATATATAATGAAATAAAATCTTACAATGATATGAGCACTTTTTTTAATCACCGTGTTCCCGATTTGTTATCTTTGGGAAACATTCCAACAAGTCCCTATACAATAGATGAGCTCAATGAAATGGCAAAATTATCCGAAGTTCCTGATCTGACTGAAGTCTATGAACATTGGAAACAGAAATTTAAGCACTGGGTAGATTTTTGCAACAATCACTCCAAAGAAATTTTTCAAGTCAAGGAAGCGGTCAACGAGCAATTCATACGTGCAATTAAGGATGCCCATCTTCATGTCGAGACAAAGGGGTGGCAAGGATTTCATGTAGGCTCGGGTTTCAGCATGAACAATGATAATTTTTCAGTTGAATTATATGACAATATGAAGTTTGAACCATTTGAAGATTATTTTTTATGGAAAAACATACCTGGTGAAAAGGACGGAAGAGAATCCTTTTATATGATACAACCCTTTTCCGGAACGATTGATGAATTTGAAGAGATTGTAGAGAATAATCTTGAATATGATTTTGAAAAGGTTTACGAAGTTGCAATTACAAAAATGAAGGAACGTATAGACCGGAAAGCTTATGCCGCAGGGTTGGCGAGTTTTTGTTCTATTTTATAAGAAGTATTTTTTTGTAGATGTATCCACTCACGGGCATGTGAAATAGGGCTAGCTTTGAAATCCTGTGAATGGATAGCAGTATATTTCCTTAAGTTCTACCAAACGTCATTAAGAAACCCTAGTCCGTTTTATCTAAGCGGACCCTCTGCTTTTTTTGAGCGGACTCCATGGGAAACCCAGTCTGAATCAATGTTTTCTACAACTGCGCTTCTGAACCC
>JBCDHL010000330.1:0-2959 GCA_038750095.1 Chlamydiota bacterium | reverse complement strand
CTTTTCAATCTTATTTTTTAAGATGTTAATATCGTTAGGTAAACTCGTAATACCAGCATGCATCAAGCCAACTAAATCAACAAATTGTTGAATATCAGAAATTTTGATTGGCCTGATAACAAACATATTTTACTATTCACTTTGGTTGACTAATGTTTTTTCTATGATCTTAAGAACATTATCAATATCTTGTTCAGTGATTGCTCCCATAGGTAATAAAAATCGTATACGTGTCGGTTCACTTCCGGTTACAAAACAAATCACCCCTGCGTCGAAAAGTCTGTGACTTAGATTCATAACTTTCTTAGAATCTCCATCGTAGGGAGTGAATGCAATCATTGCACCTAGCCCCCATGGACCGGAGATTAAACTAGGATATTTATGCTCGATATTTTCAAGTCCTTGCACGAAGTATTCATGGATCTTTTGAATTTTTCCATTAGGTCCGAAGTAATTTTCTTCGATCAGGTTTTTGATGATGAGGTGACCAGATTGAATTTGCGCAGAGCTGCCTGTAAACGTCTGAGAAAGAAGCCCTGGTTTTGGTTTAAGTGCTTTGCGGTATAGTGTTGCACAGACTTGTGAAAGTTTACCAATCGTAACAATATCTACATATTTTTCTAGTTGAAAATATTGAAAAGCAAACAACTTTGGTAAGCGACCAAAGGTTTGGACCTCATCGACAAATATTTTGACATCATGTTTTTTTAATTCTTTCATGAGTGCAACGAAAAAGTCTGTATCTCCAGGGTAGAACCCTCCTTCCCCTTGAACGAGCTCGAAGATCATTGCAGCATGTTGATTGGGGTATCTTTTTAGATGGTCTTTTAATACCCCAAGAGCCCTTTCAGTACTTTCCTTAGGTGCTCTAGGATTATAATAAGGAATATAATCGACATTTAAACATGGAGGAAGGCCTGCACGGTATTGAGGCTTATCTGTAATGCTTGCAAAAGCAAGTGTCCTTCCAGCAAAGCAGTGTTCGAATGCAAGAATGCGGTCAGCTGGATGTTTATACTGAAATAAAATTTTCAGCGCATTCTCATTAGCCATCACACCTGATGATGTTAAGAAGCAATGATCCATCCCCGATACGCTGGTTAATAGTTTCGTAAGGGAGTAACTTTCCAGATTTTGTTGCAAGTTGCCCTGCATTGTCGTATCAGTGATTGCGGCATCTATGCAGGTATCAATGATTTCGAGATGGCTGTGTCCCCAGTAATGAACGCCGATCCCACCGATAAAATCATATTTAACACTTCCATCTGTGAGCTCTACGAGGGCACCGTTACCTATTCCGCTTCCTAAATAGGGATACCATAAATTGATACCTCGCTTTTCCCCAAACTCTTCTAGCAGTTGCTTATACGCCACTTCTCTTTCTGGATCAGAGGGAAGAACTCCTTTAATGTGTTGTTGGTGCTCTCTGACGGCCTCTTCGAGAAGTTTTTTTGCTTGTAAAACTCTAGGGTCATTTGACAGCTTTTGAGCGATTAATTCTTGTTTAGGGGCTGATTTATCGAGTTTTTTTTCCATAACTACAGCTTCCTAATGGTGGTATTTGATTGTTGGTATCTACTAATGTCTATAGCACGAGAGGCTATTTTCATGAGAAATAATGCACAAAGCTGTGCTCGATCAGTCAGGCTGTCAAGGTTTATGGTTTCATCAAAGGTGTGAATGCCTGATCCTATAGCACCTAAGGTATCAACTGTTGTCAATCCCTCTTGAGCTAAGATGTTTCCATCACAGACTCCACCACTTAGCCTCCAATGCAGTTCTTGAGAAAGCTCTTTTGAGCAATCTCGTAAGTCTTCAAATAAGTTCTGGTGTGGGATATCAAACTCTTTCGGGGGGCGGTAACCCTCTCGGTGTAGTTGGAGGTCTACACCATCTTTAGTATTCTCTTGTTGAACGAAATCCAATAAACTTTCCCATAGAAATTCAAAGTCAGCGCTTGTTTTCATCCTTGAATTGCATTGACAGATCGCTAGGTCAGGTACAATATTTGCTGGACCACCACCTTTTATCGATCCCAGGTTAACGGTTAGCCCTTCACGTAGGCCATTAAGACTCTCGACTTTGATCAATAACTTTATCAGGTTTGTAATTGCATTTTTTCCTTTATCAAAATCCCTTCCAGCATGAGCAGCGATCCCTCTAGAAACAATCGTAAAATTTGTCGATCCCTTTCGTTCACAAACAATAAAACCATCAGAAAATGATGGCTCGAAAATCATCCCGATGTGTTTACCTTTTGCACTTTTACGAATAATAGATGTAGATCCCAGGGATCCGATTTCTTCATCAGGGTTGATAATGACTTCCCAACCAATTTCTTCACGACCGTCAAATTGCTCTAATGCTTCTAAAGCTTTGAGCATGATTATGAGGCCCCCTTTCATATCAGTCGCTCCAGGACCCACTAGCAAATGATCATCAATTTGTTTAGCTATTTGAAAAGGTGAGTTGATCGGATATACTGTATCTATGTGACCACAAAGAAGAACTTGTATGGGAGCTTCTGGGCGTTTGATGACTCTTAGAGCTTTACCGAAATGTTGCGCCTGTAAAACTCCTTCACTATCTATCCGGGTACCAGGCTCTAGGGTGATGATTTCGATCTCTTCTCCAAATACCTGAAATGAATCTATGACTGCCAGAAGCATCTTTGCCAGACCATCTAAATTGTCAGTTGAAGAGTTGATATTTACCCACTTAGTGAGTAGTTCAATCATCGACGCCCTTTGAAGAGCAAGCCATTGAAGTTGTTTTTGGTATCTGTCCATGATACGGTTTCCTTATCTGCTATCCATCGTTAACCCCACTTTATCTTATTTTTTGAAAAGAATTCAGTATAAAAAATGATCATTGTTCATGTTATTTTTTAGCGCTTATGTATTTATCTAGAGTTTTTATATTAGATATTTAATAAAAGAAGTGTTTTGTTTATTTTTTT
>JBCDHL010000329.1:0-2973 GCA_038750095.1 Chlamydiota bacterium | reverse complement strand
CTTTTTTTCATACCTGTAAATTTTCTAGAGGCCAGCCTAGCTTTTGTCATTCTCTCTCTAAGAACACCTTCCCTTAATAAATCGTATTAATCAATAAGGAGTTCTTCCAAGCTAGCTCTTGCAACTTTGGTCAGCTTAATCTCCATCTCTTTAGATGTCCCTGAGGCAACGCTTGCTTCAGCAATGTTTTGCTTTCCAGAGGGTGCCGCTTACACCATTTGATCAACCGTACGATCTCTAGAGGAAAAAACCCGACGTGTGAAATAAACAGTAGCATCATAAATCACTTCCGACTTCTGATACGATAGAAGCTTCCTATAACCACCATGTTTTGGAATAAATTTTTCGGACATAATATAAATCATTGAGTTGTTTATATACCGATTTTGCTATAAATCTAATTTTAGAAGCCACATATGCAAATGGAAGTTTTTTGAAAATGAAGTTCGACCTAGTTTCATTTATTATTCTCACACATTATTCGGCAACGTTGATGATGACAGGCATCATCTGGTTTGCTCAACTAGTCTTTTACCCTCTTTTTAAGATGTTTAAGGAAAAGCAAAGGTTTGAATATTGTTCAAAGTACATCTCTAAAGCAAGTAATCTAGCTGTCCCTATACTCATTACTGAACTGGTAACAGGTGTCCTCATCCTCTTTCGCCTCTTTGATGAGTGGATCTGGTACGTGAACCTATTTTTTATATCACTCTCATGGTGGGCTACAGTCTTTTATCAAATTCCTCTCCTTCTAGATTTGAAGGAGGGAGAGAATATACCCTCTGTAGATTCATTAACGCGTAAAAATATGACCCGTACCTTTTCTTGGAGCTTTAGATCTATTCTCTTATTTGTTTATATCCTAACTCATTAATTTACTTAGGTATAAAAGACTTTAAGAACGGAAGGATCGTCTGCGTTAGCCACATATCCGCAGCTTTACGTATGGCTAAACTATAGGTCGGATAGGGATGAATGACAGATGCAAGCTTCTTTAGAGGAATCCCTCCGTACATTGCCACGGCAATCTCCATTAACATTTCACCTGCCCTGGGTGCAACAATCACTGCTCCCAATATCTTACTGCTCCACCTCTTCGTAACAATTTTGACAAATCCTTCGGTTCGCCCGGCAGTGATCGCTCTGTCGACATCTTTCATAGAAACAAGATAGGTAGCAATTCTCCTTTTACCATACTTCTCTATGGCCTGCTCTTCACTCAACCCTAAGCTTGCAACTTCGGGATCAGTATAGGTCACACGTGGCAAAGCTTGGTTGCGATCGAGTTTCTTCTTAAAAATACCTGGGAGTAGTATACTCGTCAGAACACTACGAGCCTCATTTTCTGCCAAATGGGTAAACATCGCTCGTCCTGCGACATCTCCAACAGCCCAAACTTTGGGATTCGTGGTCTTTCCATACTTATCAACATTAATTTCTCGGTCCGTATATTTAATTCCCGCATTATCTAAATTCAAAGAAGATATGTTAGGAATTCTTCCAGAAGAAACGAGGAGATGTGTCGCTTCTATCGTTTTCTTACCTTCTCGATGACTAAGTTGTAACTGTAATAACTCTCCAACTTGTGTAATACTTGTGGGTAAATATCCTGTGTAGAGATTGATACCTTCGTCTAGAAATACACTCTCAATAACTTCTTGAGCATATTTTTCCTCTTTATTAAGAACATGTTCATGACGGTGAACAACAGAAACTTTTGAACCTAAACGATGATATGCTTGCGCCAACTCGCAACCTATGGGACCTCCGCCTACAACGATTAAACTCTTCGGGACGGTTTTCATGTCAAAAACCGTTTCGTTAGTCATGACATCTACTGCTTCTATACCCTCTATTTCAGGGATACGAGGGTGAGAACCCGTCGCTAAAACGATATGATCTCCAGTAACACAAACCGTAGTACCATCCTCAACCCTAACCTCAAGTATGTCAGTATCAATGAATGAAGCCTCCCCTGTCAATGTTTCGACACCATGCTCCTTTAGAGCATCGGGTTCCTCGTGAGAACGAATTTCAGAAACTATCGAACGCGTTCTTTCCAAAGCTTTTCCCGCATCGAAACGATCGCATGAATGGATAATACCTACGGCTTCACTTTGAAGAAACTCTTTTGCAGTATGTGCGGATGCAATCGTTGACTTACTGGGGATACAACCGTAATTTGTACAGTCACCGCCATATTTTCCCTTTTCAATCAATAAAACGCGTTTACCCGCTTTAGCCGCCCCAATGGCGACGACCAATCCCCCGGAACCAGCACCAACGACTACAATAGCAAAGTGTTGCACTTCTTGGACCATTTTGATTTCCTTTTATTTTCCTTATATCCAGATTTCTCTATTTGATCAATGAATCGTATGTTCTCAACATTGTAACTATTAAACCCCTTACTGATGATGCAGTTACCGGGAAAGATGATATCACCCATTGAAATTTTAACGTCTAACAACCATAGATTTGCAGATTTACTTTTCACGTGCCTCGAAATATGCTGCATAAAAAAGCACACCAAAATACTAATAACGTTAAGTTAATGGAAATTGTGACAAAAAGGAGCTTAAAACCCAGATTGACACCATTGGGTAGCAATCGGGATCTTAAAAGTGGACTCTGGAGAAAACATCCTCGAAGTCCTTTTGCCAATGCTTTTTGTACCGCTATACAAAGCCGTAGAGGTAACTGCTTCTAATCTATTACACCTGGTCAGAAGGATACTACAATATGGTCCAAGAACAGCAAATCATATTTTTTGTAGATCTGATAGTCGGTCAAACTCTCTTGCCGCAAACGAAGAAAGGATTCCATTTGGATTAATGCTCTGGCAAATACGACTTTCACAAAATGCCTTCACTAAAGGATCAGATTGATCATTAGAGTTCAATATTGTAAGAATTTTTTTTCCTATTTTCTCACGATCACTTATTCCAATAAGTTCTTCTTTAATTTCCTGAT
>JBCDHL010000328.1:0-2976 GCA_038750095.1 Chlamydiota bacterium | reverse complement strand
TTAAATTTTATCAGGGGTTATGTGGATACTGCTTTAAATGCAGTTGTATTAGGAACTAATAAACCATTTTATCAAATCCAGGATGCTAATTTTGAAGACTTTACAAATCATTTAACTACCATATTCACAGATGTAAGGTTGAATTTCAAGGTTTTAACAGTAGAGTTAAGAACACTTGACTCAATGGCTTATGATTTATTTGTTAAGAGGTGGAAGCTTTTTGTTTCGGAAGTGGAATCACTCCAAGTGATGGCTAAAAAGTGATTGAAGCACTCCAGCAGCTAGCCACTGGATGTTGTTATACAAGAGCAGAGGAAGCATGGTGAAGCCAAGACCGGCTCCCGTAGTTCCAGCCGATGTAATGAGAGCAATACTTAATGGAATACCAACGGCGATTGTTTTTTGTGGTGCTGTAAAGAGAATGGCGATTCGCTCTTTATGATTTTCAGGAAAAGTAAACCATCCGATCAGATAGGAGAGGATGAGGTAGATGCTGTGAAGAATCATCATAGCAAGGGTCAAGAATAGTATTTCGTCCCAAGGTGATTTTGCCATTTTTGTTTCTATAACACTGTTGCAAAATGCTGAGTAAACAATAAACAATAGCAGGACTTTACTGATCGTTGAAAAATAGGGGATGATTTTCCATCTGTCACGTAAGACATGATGAAATCGATTACCAATAAACTGTCCGACGAACAATGGAATGGCTATGATATATAATAGTTCAGTGATAATGGGAAGTGGCGAAAAATCAAGTGAGCTACCTGATATCCCTAATAACTGTTTCAGAACATAGGGACCAAAAAGCACACCTATAAAGTTACTTAGCACAGCATTAAAAAGGGATGCAGAACGATCTCCTCCCGCTAACTGAGTGAAAATGGCACAGGATGCTATCGTCGTTGGGAGGCACGCTAAGATGTAAATTCCCGTGATAAATTCTTTCGGAAATTTCAAGGGGCTAAAAATTGTTTGGATACATAGGAAAGCAATTAGTGGCGCGGCTAGAAAACAAAAACATTGAATGACTGCCATGACTTTAAATTTTCTCATAGCTTTGAACAACACTTCATTATTCAAAGTGATCCCGTTCATAAAGAAAATGACGAATACTGCAAATTTGTTGATAATCTCTGCATGTAAAATGCCGTTATAAGCCCCTATATCAGGTCGTGGCCAGGCTAATAGGGGTAATATAAACAGGGCAACAACGAACCAGTTTCTTTTAAACCAGAAAGACACCTACTTCGTAACCTCTTGCTGTTCATTTGGTGATTTAGTCGATTGACTGGAACGAACAAAACGATTGATTATATCTTTAACACTTTCAACTTCATGCACTCCTTCCACACTTTTCCCTGCTTGCCAATAGTCTCTTGTCGATCCACCTTTAAGGGTGATGCGTTTGAAATCTTTTAGAGCTCTCCAACCATACCACAAACGCATGAGTTTTTTTGTATGTCGATTTTTCAAAAGCCAACGCGAAACAGGTCCCACAGAGGTCCCAATTTTTTGAACGTGTGGAGTGTTAATAACCGACAGAGGAATACCAGTAACACGTTCTGTTAAAACGATATCTTCCTTTTGTGCATCGACGATCGCTTGCTTGTAGTTCATTTTCTCGTGACACTCTTTTGTAGCGATGAAACGTGTACCCATCTGAACGCCAGCATAGCCAATCTTTAACGCTTCGAGAAAGGCATTTTTATCTCCGATTCCTCCTGCACAGATGAGAGGGACACCTAAATCAACTAACTCGTCGAAAAGCTGTTTCGGTGACTTTGCTCCAGCGTGACCCCCGGCACGATTGTTGACACAAATCAATCCATCTACGCCATGACTTAAAGCTTTTTCTGCCCATTTACGTTCAGTAGCGTCGTGATAAACAATACCACCTTCAGGTTTGACCAAGTCGACCACCCAATGGGGATTACCAAGTGCAGTTATGAAAAAACGGCATCCCTCTTTAAGGCCTATCCTGATTGCTTCTCGCATGCGATCTTCATAAGCTTTAGAGGACTGCTCAACGATGATATTCATTCCAAAGGGTTTTGATGTTAGTTTCTTAATGAATTGGATTCCTTCAAGGAGGTCGTAACCGTGCACATATGTGAGGGATAAGGGTTGAACAATGCCGATTCCTCCAGCTTCCGATGCAGCAGCTACGAGTTCAGGGTTACTACAAGGAAACATTGCGCCACAGATAATTGGATATTGTATCCCAACATCTTGTGTAAATTTCGTGGCTAGGCTCATCTCATTCCTCCTTGGGTATATATCATATCTAAGGTAGGCTGATCACATACTGAGTAATTTCATAAGCTTCGGGCGACTGTTCGCGATTTTGCTCTGAAAGAAACTTCATACCTTTTTGATCAAACTGTTTAAGGGCAAGAGCCGCTTGTAATCGCACCATCCATACTTTATCTGATAGCAACGGTTCAAGTTGAGGGGCCGTTTCCACCATCTGTAAGGAGGCTAATGCTTTTGCTCCTTCAGCTCGTATTTCCCAATCATTATCAGATAATGAGTGTGTTAATAGGTCGACGGTCTCTTTTCCTGGTAATTTTTTTAGAATTTGAATTGAGTTAAATTTACATTCTTTGCTTCCTGTATAGATGAATTTTTTTGCAATAGGAAATTGATTTGTTGTTGTTCGTGTAGATAGTAAATCTAAACATATAGAGCAAATTTCCGAGTTTTTTTCAGTACTTGCCAGCTCCTCCAGCCATTGAAATTTTTCATTATCAGCATTAATCAATGCATCACGATATGAATAGCGCGACAAGGGGGTTTCTTCAGCCATTTTTCTGATGGCCGACTCAAATAGTTTTTTATCTGACAGTTTAATAATTGCCCTTGCAGCAATAACCCTAACCAAAAACATGGGGTCATTTAAAAGTATCTCTAGTTCTTCTTTTTCACATTTGTTGGGATTTAAGAAGAAGCAGCGAGCAGAAAGTTGACGTTTTA
>JBCDHL010000327.1:0-2976 GCA_038750095.1 Chlamydiota bacterium | reverse complement strand
GATCGATTGCCTTGTAGTGACGCTTTAGACCATATAAAGTCACCAAGATAAAGTGTCTTGTGCTTTTCGTTTTGGCAAGGTACCAACGATCGTTAGGTGATTTAGGGGTTCGAGGCTTCTTTACTCCCCAGGCTCCGTCTCCTAAATAAAGGACTCCTTTATTACTGTCGATCTGGCCTTTATAGATGGGGTGGGTTCTTTTATATGCATGGTCGTGATGCTCAAAAGCAGTATTTATACCGTGGTCTTCAAAGATGGGTATCCACAATTCACGTATCTGTTTGGAGATGCTACCTTTTACTTTGCGTACGGATGGGTAGGCAGGAACGTGATAAACCGCAAATTTATGAGGAAGCTCATTTCGTTGATTGAGTGTTGTTTCTAACCACTCCTTTTGTTTTCCATCAATGGGGTGCGTGTGTCCTGAATCCAGCACCCATATGCTCATGTAGTGGTCGAAATCAATCACTTGATACCCACCTTGAGTGGGCCATTTGAACAGGGAATAGAAAAATTTGGCGCGTTCAGGAGGTTGGTCATAGCGCCCGATGACCTCATGGTTGCCAATAGTAATCACTATTGGAATGAGCCGTCCGTCTTTGGTGACCATCGTCTTGAACCATATCTGTAGCCAATTGATCCACCTACTCACATCTTCCTTAAACAAATTTAATTTCGGAGCAGAGTAAGCTATGTCACCTCCAAGTACTGCAAACATGGGATCTGTTGCAGCGGCGGTAACATTCATCTCGGCGAAATATTTGGTTTCATCGTGAAGCATATCCCCACCTACAACAAAGCGGATAGGCTCATGTAGCTTGTTTGGAAGGGTGCGGAATTTATAGACAGGACCTTCTGCATCAAGCCGGAAGAGGTAATCTGTATTGGGTTTTAAACCGTTTAACTGAGTGTGGTGGATGTTATAAGGGTGACCATCTGGCATGGGGATATGTGATCCCTCCACACTTTGCCAATGAGGGTATCCGCCTTGTCGAAACTCGACTTTATCACTCTCCTGATTTTTATCCGTCACCCAACGTATTGTTATTGACGTTGAAGGATTTCCTTCAAGGGTGAGGTAGACGCTTACGGGGTCAATAGCATCGCCAAAGGCAAGCGATGCCACCCCGATCAAAATCAATAGGATAAAGTTTCGAAAACGTTTAGGCATGATACCCTCTTAGATTTTTAAGCTTTATCAGAAGGTGATGTTAGCTTGCCAGCCAGTTTTTCTAAAATATCCGTATTTTTTGTGATAAAAGTTTGTAATGTATTTGGATCCATTTCCTTTTGTGACAGAAGCGCTAGGTCAAAAACCTGATTGGCGAGAGCTTCAGCAAGTTCTGGGTCTTTAGACTCTAGTTTCATGATCGATGAAATCAACGGATTGTTAGTATTGATTACAAATGTTTTTTTACCAAAGAGGTCATTTGTTGCCATCTCTCCTCCCTGACTCATCGTCTTCATGTAGTCACGCATGCGTCGCTCACTTTCGCCGAGCATTAAAAAGCCGGTTAAAGCATCTGTCGCAAGACTTTTAGCCTCGACTTCTACGTTTTGTGTTGTCAGCATGCGTTTGAAAAACTCTGCAAGTCGACCAGCTTCGGTTTTACCCTCTGCGTCCAGAACACTTTTCTCACGTTCTTTGTCTAAGATACTATCTTCGATCGCTGCATCAACACGCTGAAATTTTGTTGGTGAGAGCTTGCTCTCTAGGAAGTGCATCACGTGAGTATCGAGTGGACTGTTCGTAGTGAGGATTTCGATTTTTTGCTCTTTGTACATATTGATAAAGTGAGAGTCGTCATCTTCACCGACGCTATATATCACTTTATCTTGCGTCTTGTCTCTGTTACGTTCAAGGTAGTCCTCAACTGTAGTCCATTCATTGTTGAGGTTTTTCCATACAAGAATAGATTTCACTCGATCATAAAATTTTTCATCTTCAAGGATACCGAGTTTCACAACTAGTGAAACGTCTTGCCAGGATTGAATAAATTTATCCCGATCACTTCGATAGAGGCTCGAAAGACTGTCAGAAACCTTTTTCGACACATGGCTCGCCAGCTGGCGAACTGTACGGTCCATTTGCAAATAGCTACGTGAGACGTTGAGAGGGATGTCTGGACTGTCGATTACGCCGCGGAGAACTGTCAAGTAATTCGGAATTAAATCTTTACAGTCATCGGAAACAAAGACGCGGTTACAGAAAAGCTTAATCTGAGGCTTATTCAGGTCAAAGTCACGGCGAACTTTAGGGAAGTAGAGAATTCCCTTAAGGTGGAAGGGGTAGTCTACGTTGAGGTGTATCCAAAATAGTGGGTCTTCTTCCATAGGATACAAGTGTCTATAAAACTCTAGGTAGTCTTGGTCAGTACACTCGGATGGATTTTTTATCCATAGAGGTTCTTTTTCGTTGATTCTTGTCTCACCAAGTTGAACGGGGTAAGGCAGGAATGTGCAATACTGGTTCAAGATTTTTCTTAGGTTGGCTTCATCAAGGTACTCTTCATTCTCGCTATCAATATGCAAAGTTATTTCGGTACCACGAGACTGTTTCGTCCCCTCACTTAGCTCGTACTCACTCGATCCGTCGCAAGACCAAAATGCAGGTTTCGCACCTTCCTTATAGGAAAGGGTGTTAATTTCAACTTTGCTTGCCACCATGTAGGATGAGTAAAAACCGAGGCCGAAGTGACCAATAATCTGATCTCCTTCTTTTTCAGATTTATATTTTTCCATGAACTCTTCGGCACCAGAAAATGCGATTTGTGCGATGTATTTTTCCACTTCTTCAGCATCCATACCGATCCCTGTATCGGAGAAAGTAAGTGTTTTCTTTTCTTTATCGATCGTGATATCTATACGGAATTCTTCGTCTGTCGCATCGCTGTCGCCCTTATCTCTTAGAATTTTTAGTTTATAAATTGCATCGCAAGCATTAGAGACTAATTCCCTGGCAAAAATGTCTTTATC
>JBCDHL010000326.1:0-2989 GCA_038750095.1 Chlamydiota bacterium | reverse complement strand
TAAGCGGGTCGGATGTATCGGTTCGTGTATTTGACAACTCAACAAAATTATCTTTAACAACACCCGTCTATTTTGGTAGTAATTATATCCCCAAAAGTGTTCGTTCTGGAGTGAGAAAGACACCTCCATTTGAAAGAACCCAGACCATCAATACTTCATTGACAATTGATGAGGAAAGTTACAGAGTCTTCTTAAACTACATCGGGAAAACAGAAATTCTCAACAATGCAAAATTTACTCACTTGCTAGAAGATTTCTGTTACTTAGCCGAAGAGTGGCGCATTTACCTAGATGAGGAAGATAAAAACGACCGCATCTATGTACATATAAGGTAGTTTAAATTCTCCAGTCGATTGGTTTGCCTCCCAAAGCCACAACCATTTCATTCACTTTTGAAAAATGTCGACAGCCAAAAAAACCTCTGTATGCAGAGAGGGGCGAAGGGTGAGCTGCCGTAAGAATACGATGGTTTGATTTTGCTCGAATATGGTTGCACTTGTCTTGAGCACTTTTTCCCCACAACAGAAAAATAATTGGATCATTCCTTTCAAGAAGGGAATAAACGATAGCGTCTGTAAACCTTTCCCAACCTTTTCCATGGTGAGACATTGGATTACTCTCTGTAACCGTCAAAGTTGCGTTGAGAAGAAGAACCCCCTGTTCAGCCCAAGACTCCAAACAACCATGCTTTGGAATGGGAATACCCACGTCATTTTGCAACTCTATAAAAATATTTTTTAAAGAGGGTGGTATAGAAACACCTTTATTTACGCTGAAACACATCCCGTGAGCTTGACCTGAACCGTGATAGGGATCCTGCCCCATGATGACAACCCTAACCTTGTGGAAAGGAGTTTTCCATAATGCGCTAAATACGTCAGCTTCTGGAGGATAAACCATCTCACCTCGATTTCTCTCTGAATCCACGAATTGAATCAGTTCTTGGACATAGGGCTTTTGCAACTCTCCTTTGAGAACTTCATGCCAAGAGGGTTCTAAATCAAGAGAACATTTTCTTTCTAGCGTTTCCATAAACACCTCGGAGTTAAGGCTAAATCTTGCGCATTTTACTAAATGAAGGAGTAAATGTGCAACAGGTTTGATTTTGTGAATGAATTTCTTGAATTGACGAGAAAGCGATACATACGATATCATAGTGGATCTTGCATACTGAATTTGAGGCTGACCATGAAGAATCTCGCAGAAAACAACCTTATCCGCTTTAAAAATATAACGAAAAAGAAAAACGGTGTGTTTGCTAACTTTCTTGTAACCGGCGTAAAAGGCGGAACTACAATAAAAGCATCGATATCGATTGATATCGCAGCCGCAGAAGTCGACTTAGCTGATCCGATGGAGAAAATCATCGAAGAGTGCGCACGCATTGCTGCTAAAGATATCAAAGCATCACAATACGAGTTTGAAGGCCTTCAAAACGTCTAACTTTTCTATCTGGGTGTAGCGCAGCTTGGCCAGCGCACTTGCATGGGGTGCAAGGGGTCGGAGGTTCGAATCCTCTCACCCAGATACTTTTTTCTTACAAACCTCTGCCGATTTAACATTTTGAGAACCTATTGGTGGTGATCTAGGTTTCTCCTCATAATTACGTGAGTCATGATTTATAGGTTAATCGGAACAATTTTCTTGTCTTCAAACCACTGAAGAATTATTTCACTCGAGTTAGACACAATGCTCACATGAGTTTCTCCACGTAAAAGTTCGTAAGTGACATCACCATCTAAAAAAGGTAATGAACTTGTATAAGTAACCAATTCATCATTAACGGTTCCGACAAACAAATGTTTTGCTTTAGTATTATTCTTGGCCCAAACTTTTTGTTTTTTCTGGAGTTCCTGAACAAGATTACGAACTTTTTCGTTACCCCAGGAGAGTTCCTCAAGAGTTTCTTCATTATGCTTTAGTTTTGCAACACGATTAAGAAAACCTTCCTCGCTTTGCCAATCAATATTTTTAGTTCCATAAATCACACCAGCAACACAAACAACAAAAAGATCCCTTCCCACCATCTTTTCAGATTCCAACTCCTTCTCAATGTAAGCTATAAGTTGACCTCCTCTAGAAGTACCTAGTAAATGAATGGGTTTTTTGGGAAATTTTTGTAGGTAATTTCTCACAATATCAACTAAGGGCTGTCCTACTTTTTCAATTGAAGCGTCTCCTTTTTCTACTAGATTTGGAAGAACACAGTGAGCTTCTGGGTCTTTGTCTATGATTTCTTTGATCAAAGGTCCCCAAGACCTAGTTGGAGCGTCTAATCCAGGTGCAAACAAGTAGAGCCCTTCACTGCTTTCTGAATTTGACCAAGGGAGTCTACTTTCATCATAGCTCCAGGTATCACCTGTTTCTTGCGGATGAATTTCAAACTTTTCTTGGTTGTTATAATAGAATGCAAAGTTTCCTATGTATGAAAAGGTCATTTTTGTTAAGCCATAAATACATTTCGCAGTATCTGTAGCACATTGGAAGTTATTTCTTGTGTCCTCAACTTCACAAAGAAAAGGAGGTGTTTCTTCTTCTATTATTTCACTATTATTTTCTTGAAAATCCGATTTAGAAATTACTCTAACTGTCATTATATGTTCCTCTTAAAGTTAGTTCGGTATATACCGACCGTGTTTACTCAAATCATTGATACCGCCTCCAAAGAAATAAAACAACAATCACCAAAAGAGGACTGAAAGTCCGACATAGTTTGATTCTTGAATTACGAACTCTTCCGCCGTGAAAAGCCGTGCATAACCTTTAATATTCAGTAGATAATATTGCAGATAAGTTGTTTGATAAGTCATTTTCGTTGATAAGTGCCGACTTATATACCACCGGCGAACAGGTTTTCAACAATAGGTTTCTCTAGGTAATCCCCCTACTTACGCACATTCCCACAACTCCTTAAGAAGAGGAGAATTTATTTATATAAAGTATTCATTATCTTAAGAAGGTGTGGAAATTTTCGTAACTGCAAAAAAAG
>JBCDHL010000325.1:0-3008 GCA_038750095.1 Chlamydiota bacterium | reverse complement strand
TTAATAAATAGAAACACGGACCATTGATACTGGCATTCAGCGTTACGTCAAACATATACATGGGTATTTTTTGAACTAATTCAACAACTGTATCAGTAACATATTCATCGACTTCATAAAAGTCACTGAAGCAATTTATTGTAAATCCACTCTCATCATGTATTTGTGGGAGCTGAGAGCTAAGAATTTTGACTATTTTCTCTACAACTTCGATTTTTTCATCGGCTAATTTTTTAGCAAAAAAAGGCTCTTCAATTAGCGCTTCATAAAATCTTTTACAATCTCCTTTGTAGGGGATACCTCTCTGATGTAACTTCACTATCCCTTTAGCTAATTTTTTTGCCCAGATAGGTTCTTTAGTAACTGACTCATACAATCTTTTGCTTTCCTCATCATAAGGAATATAGCCATTTAACAGATGTGAACTTGTGTCGTGAATACCCATGATTTTGCACTTTCCTTTTTTTGCCTCAAAAATCTAAATTAACGAATAGTTCGCGCGAACTATTCGTTAATGTCAAATTTAGAGGGGTGTAATGATCCTCTTCCGATGGATTATTTCTTTAAGTTGACCATTGAAAAGCACCCACACCCCATTGAACTTCCTATCTTTCAATTAGGCTATAATTGAAAAAGAAAGAATTCGCCGATTCGAGATATTGGTTATCTCGCTGCACAGCCTGCAGCACACATAAAGCAAGGGAAACAGCAGAAACAAGTATTAGCTAGCAAAGTGAAGATGTCAACTCCCCCTTGATTACCAGGAGCCTCTGCCCTTATTCGAGGACAACAGCAGAGCGGCCTATAGCAACTAATACAAGTTCGATCTTCTCGTTTATACTCTTCCATTTTTTCTAGAGCGGTTTGGCGAGCTTTATAATCCGTAGAATTACTAGGTCCTCCCTGTGAAGAAGGTACCGAGTCAGGTGCTTGATCAGGCAAAGTGGGTGTGGGTGTGGGTGTATCAGAATTTATATTCATAATTCTCCATTAACATTAAATAAAAAAATTAGTTTTAAATTAGATTGATTTTCATTAAATTTAGTTTAATCAAAAAAACTAAATATTCAGATTAGACTACTCTTTTTCATGAAATTCCTCAATACAATTATACAGATCACCCTTCAAAATTTGAAACACGATCGGTATACCTTGAAGTTAAATATCCGAACTGTTCTATATTGATGATATGAACATGAGTAAGCCTAAACACCAACCTCTACCACAATTCAGGAAAGATCTAGAGTTTTACTCAGGTCCCGAAGAAAGTGATGGTTCTCCAACCTACAACATCTTTGACCCCCTTAAGGGCCAATATTTTAAGATAAATTGGGCGCAATATCAAATCATCATCAACCTTGAGCAGAATATGAGCCTTAAACAGCTCATCCAAAAAATAAACCAGAAAACAACACTGAAGGTCAACGAGGACCAAATACGTTATTTTTTCAACCATGCGGCGAGTATGGGGATCCTGGCGTTACCAAAAGCTGCTGAGCAGTTGGATAAAGAATCGTCGAAAAAGACCATGAAACCTTTGAAGTGGCTACTGACTCACTATCTATACTTTAGAATTCCTCTGTTTTCTCCAGATAACTTTTTGGAAAAAACCTTACCATACGTAAAAGTGTTCGTATCATGGCCTGCAATTAGCCTATATATCATTCTGACATTGTTTGGATTAGGCCAAGTTTTTTCTAGGTTTGACGAATTTATCAACACATTCAGTTACCTTTTCTCTTTCAAAGGGATTATCTCACTTGGGCTAGTGATGACAGCCGTGAAGGTTTTACATGAACTTGGTCATGCGTACACAGCTAAGTATTACGGTATTAGTGTTAGAAAAATGGGACTAGCATTCCTTGTTCTTTGGCCTGTAATGTATACAGATGTTACAGATGTTTGGCGGTTAAGTAAACGTTCACAAAGATTCGCTATTTCAGCAGCAGGGATCATAGTAGAACTTATCGTTGCAGGGGTCTGCTCATTTCTCTGGGCTATGTCATCTTCCGGAATTTTGCAAAGCCTGTTTTTTTTAATTGCTTCATCGACATGGCTCTCAACACTGCTTATCAATACGAATCCCGCAATGCGATTTGATGGATATTATTTACTCAGCGATTTATGGGGAATAGACAATTTGCAACCTAGAGCTTTTGCAGTTACTAGATGGAAGTTACGAGAACTTTTCTTAGGTTTAAAAGCAGCCCCTCCTGAGCAAAAGCTAACGAAGAGAAGGATTCGCGGTTTAGTGATCTATTCATTATTTACTTGGACCTACCGCTTGTTCCTGTATACTGCTATCGCTTTATTTGTCTATGGCTATTTTACTAAGGTTTTAGGCGTATTTCTATTCATCATGGAAATTGGGGTGTTTATTATTTGGCCCCTTTCCTCTGAGATTCAAGAGATTTACAAACAACGAGATAAGATCAAACCTAATCTCCACATAGCTCTAACATCCGTTGGATTACTGATCGTCACATTTTGGTTTGCTTTTCCTTTTTCCCATACTCTCTATTTTCCAGCCTTAACAGTTCCTGCCAACCAACAAGTTATCTATATACCCTATGATGGAATCATTAAAGAGATCCATGTGGAAAGAAACGACCAGGTCAAATCTGGGGATAAAATCGTCACAATTTACTCAAAACCCTTGACAAACAAGATACAAGAGTTGTCTAAGGAAAAGGAGATGTTAGAAAGGCAAGTAAAAATTCTTACCTTCTCCGATGATCAAAAGAATAATAAAGTATCTTTACCTGAGAAAAAAGCTGAAATTCGAGGCGTTAGAGAGCACATAAGAGGTTTAGAGGAACTCAGAAATAAATTATCATTAAACGCTCAAATATCGGGTAAAATATTTTCATGGGATAACTCCCTTAAAAAAAATCAACCTGTAGCAAAGGACCGTATTCTAGGAAAAATCGCGGGTAACGGAAACCCAAGAGTTTTAGCATTTGTCGATGAAGAGTACATTCGAGAATTCTCTGTCGGGAAAGAAGTCA
>JBCDHL010000324.1:0-3011 GCA_038750095.1 Chlamydiota bacterium | reverse complement strand
GAACTGATAATACGAATAGTATCGATTCTGGTCAAAATGGCTCAACGAAAAAATTAATCGGGAAAGGGCGGGCACAGGCACGGGCAGAGGCAGAGGCACGGGATTGCAGTTTCGAAAGAGGTCTATTAATGAATATGAGGTAAATTACGATCGTTCCACCCAGGGAGCTCTCTCAAAGTCAATAGAACACTCCTCCATTAACTAGGCAGATTCTTTCTCTTCGCTTTCTTCAGACTCTTTGTGTTTGATAATAGGATCCGTCTTTCCAAGAACAGTCTCTTCCTCAATAATGACCTCAGATATCGTTTCATCAGATGGAACATCAAACATGAGGTCACGCATGAGTCCTTCAAGAATCATGCGAAGCGCTCTAGCTCCAGTACCAGCTTCCATTGCTTTTGAAGCAATCATTTTGAGCGCTTCAGGCGTGAATTGTAGATCGACTCCTTCCATTGAAAACATAGACTTAAACTGCTTAATCACCGCATTTTTAGGTTGGGTCAAAACTTGAACAAGGTCATTAGTCGTTAGTTCGTTACAGTTGGCAATACTATTAAAACGACCAACGAACTCAGGAATCATTCCGAACTGAATCAGATCTTCGGGTTCCACCTTGGCCAGAAGTTCGCTTTTCTCATATGGAGTGATCTCATCTTTGCCGTGGTGCTTGAAGCCAATAACACTTTTACCTAACCGCTTAGCGACGACACTTTCAAGTCCCACGAACGCTCCACCTACAATAAAGAGAATATTCTCGGTGTTAATTTTAATATATTCCTGATTGGGATGCTTTCTTCCGCCTTTAGGAGGTACATTCGCAACGGTTCCTTCTACGATTTTCAGTAGTGCTTGCTGTACGCCTTCACCAGAGACATCGCGAGTAATGGAAACGTTAGATGTGGTTCTAACAATTTTGTCGATTTCATCGACATAAATAATCCCTCTTTCCGCTTTAGCAACATCGTAATCTGCTGCTTGTAGGAGGCGAAGGATGATATTTTCAACATCTTCACCTACATAACCAGCTTCTGTTAAAGTTGTTGCGTCAGCGATAGCAAATGGCACTTCCAGAATATTTGCCAATGTCCTGGCTATCAGAGTCTTACCAGATCCTGTAGGTCCAAACAACAGTACATTAGATTTGCTGATTTCTACATCAGGGGTCTCCTCCCCTTTCATGATGCGACGGTAGTGATTGTAAACTCCAACGGAGATGGTACGCTTTGCTGACTCCTGCCCAATAATATACTCGTCTAGCCTTTCCTTGATCTCTTTCGGTTTTAAGAGCTGAAGTGAAAACTCTGTTTCTTCACCAGAACTGGTAGGTGTAGATGTAGAACCGTTTTGAGCTTTCTTCTCCAATATGTTCGCACATAGGTGGACACATTTGTCACAGATGTAAACATTTGGTCCAGAAATTAATTTTTCTACAGCATCTTCTGTTCTACCACAAAAAGAACAGGTGATCACATCTTTAGGCGGATTATTTTTCGACATATAGCACCATCTTTAGGTAATTTAAGCCCTATTATACTCGATATTTACGTTTATTGTCTATTTTGATTTCTTTTCATCAAGGGTTGGATATTCCACCACTTCATCGACGAGTCCGTATTCTTTAGCTTCGTGAGCGCTCATAAAAAAGTCTCGTTCAGAATCGACAAAGATTTTTTCTATCGGCTGACCAGTGTTCTCTGATAAGATTTCATTCAATCTTTTCTTCATATAGAGGATTTCTTTGGCTTGAATATGTATATCTTCGGCACGTCCTCCGACACCACCGGAGGGTTGGTGGATCATAATACGGCTATTTGGAAGAGCGTAGCGTCGTCCTTTTGTACCTGCAGCTAGTAAGAAGGCACCCATTGATGAAGCTTGACCGATGCAGTAAGTGTTAACCTTGCAGTTCATCCACTTTAGCGTATCGTAGATAGCAAGACCAGCAGTAATGTAGCCGCCCATAGAGTTGATGTAGATATTCACATCTTTTTTGGGGTCCTCCATACGCAAGAAAAGAAGCTGTGCGACTACGACATTGGCAACTTGGTCGGTGATATCAGATCCAATAAAGATAATACGATCTTGCATTAGACGAGAGAAGATATCCATGGATCGCTCTCCACGGCCGGTATCCTCGACGACGTAAGGGGTGAGGGATGCTCGGTGGCGATTTTTCTTATTTTGATCCTGTTCAAAAGATTCTGTCATGACCTGGTTTCCTTTCTGTTTCTATATCGACTGCTCTTTTTATAATTTGTATGGTGCTCGAGGGTCAAGAGTTTTTGTACATTCGAAGCTGAGATTGATGGGGAGACATCCCGATATCGGAATATCTCCCCTAATTTAAAACGATCGTCATTCAAAATTTGGAATTTTGGAACACGATCGGTCTATTGACTACCTCGCTTTCTCAAGGAGGAAGTCTGCAACATTTCTAGCCAGAAGATGAGTGTAGATATTTCTCATCAGTTCTTCCGGTTTTTCATTTGGATCTAATTGTTGTCCAGACTGTTGCATGCTGTACATATGACGCATAAGCTCGCCAGAAACCTCATTTTTGTCGACTTCAACCTTTTCTTTATGAGCGATTTCATTCACGAGGAAGTGCCAGCAATACATTTCTTCAACCTCTTTACGGACAGCATCCTGAATTTCTTTAATTTTATCTTCAGATAGACTTTCCCCTTCCGGAAGGGTACTTTGCTCTTCTGTCATGCGTTGCACAATTCTCTCTTGCGCCTCTTGATCGACGAGAGATGCGGGAACTTCGAAAGAGTAGCTCGCTAGCACGCTTTTTCTAAGGTTTTCACGTTTTTTATCCTGTGCCTGCCTATCATGTAAGGACTCAAGATCGGTAACCACTTTGCTACGTAATTCTTCAGCATCCTTGACACCTGCTTTTTCTGCCAAAGTGTCATCGAGCTCAGGAAGAATGCTTTTCGCAACACTTTTCAAAGTGACTCGGCAATTGGTTGCTTTAAACTCGGAAACATCTTCCCCCTCATCAAGGG
>JBCDHL010000323.1:0-3036 GCA_038750095.1 Chlamydiota bacterium | reverse complement strand
GTAGTAAGTTCCCGGATTTATATGAGTATCTACTGGGACCAAGTCATAACCAAAAAACAGAAAAATGTAGTGACATCATTGATATACTTCTTAACCGGTTGAGTTCACCAACGGTGAGTAAGGAGGATTGCTTGAAGACATTACATAAAGTTACAAAATTCTTCCCCGATGGTGTGAGCGAGAAAATCAAAACAACGTTCCAAAAGATCACTTAGTCGTTTAGATTCCAAGCGTGCATCTCTAGACCTGGCGCTTTACGCGAGATCTAGAAAATTCTCTTCAGTATATGTAAAATTAAGGGTTAGTAAAACATGAGTGTTTCGAATCTTTCATCAATTCATTTAACACAAGAAAAATGGGAGTTTATTGAAAAAGTTTTTACTGATTTTGGTTTAGGTAAATTCCGCAAATTTATCACTGATGGTAAACTGAGCTACTATAATGATTTCGATGATAAAAACTATTCTTTCGAAAATGTTGTATTAGTAATACAAAAGGATAAAGAAGAGAAGATAATTAATGTCTGGTTAACTTCACCTAGATTCCTCTCATGTATGCTCAACAACGGCGAACTATTCATAGGAGGTTCTGGTAAGTTACATCAAAGCGAAGAATGTAAAGGAGCGTGTTTTCACCCAGATCAAGTTAAAAACCTTAAAAAAAACGGAGAGGCTAGAGTAAAGCTTTCCGGTGGTTGTACAGAAACAACGATTTTTATACCATGTTCCGAATTAGAGGTAATAATAAAAGGGTAAAAAAGGCAAAACTCTCCCGTTTCTCATTAGGAGGATCGGCCGGAACCCCCAAAAAATCCGCCAAAAGACTACTAGATTTTATTACAGATTACTAAAAAATATGATTCTTAGGTGACATTCTCTCCTTGCAGTGATATTCCCTCAAGTTACCATTGATTCTTAAAATAACTGTGTGATATCGTCTACCAATCTTAAGAAGATAAGGAGTTGAAAATGGTAGTTGTAAATTCAGAATATTATGCAGTATCGATGAATATTTTCCCTTTCAAATACGGTGAAGAACAAGAAATAGGTTGTTATCTAACAGAATATGCTGCCAAAAGCATAGAAAGAATTGTTAGAAGTATATTTCAAAATAATGTTTCAGGTGGTATCGATCTTTTCATACGCAAGTATGAAGGAAGAATTAGGAAAACTTCTGCTGGACTTAGATTAGATGAGACTCCAAACGGTTGTATTACAATGATTTATGATAAAGTGTCACATGCAGAGGTGAAACGTATTTTACACTTCGTACCTACTATGTTAGAATCTCAACTCATTGAACCGTAAAAACTCACTTCGACCATTCAAGTACCTAAGTCGATCTACGAAGGTATATTTGCTTCCGTAATATTGGATTTTCACCCTTTTGATGGTTCACATAGACTAGTTGTAGGGTACTATCAATCAGAAAGGGTTGCAAGATTAGTTCAAGAACATATTCAGAGGACTCATTATTTTGAAAAAGTGGGGTCTGGCTTTGATATGAAAATTGAAATTTATGACGAAAGATTTGTCGAGTACGACTCCGGAAGGTGCTATATCAAGATAGGAAAAGAAGATCATGAAATTCGACCATCTTGCGATTATTTACGAATATCCAATGACGTAATTGAAGCAATAGACAAATGGTCTTGATATCTTCATCAGTTGTATAATTTTGCTTATCTTATTGTTAATCAGATGAGCACAATTTCGATTATTCGGCTTCATCGGGTTCAGGAATTATCTCAGGGCGACAAATCCGTGCATTTTTTTCCTGGCCCGTTTGCTTTTGAAAATTCGTTAACCCAACATACTCTGTACCGTTCCAGATGAACCTGGAGTTTTCAATTCCATAATCTGTACAGATGTTATCATAGTCAAAAAAATTATTCATATTACCTTCGTACGAGGAAATAATTAGGTTCTGTTCATTAGGGTCGATGTAATTTCGAAACACTTTATTATCTTGTGCATATTGTACCCAAATTTCGCCAAATCCTTTCGAAAGTGAATCATTGTCTACGAGAATATTTTGCGTGAATTTGCAGCCTTTAACGATACCTCTAGAGGCGTCGTAACCCCCGAAAACTAGACCCGCTTTGTCATTATCATGGATAAAGTTGTTTCTCACTTTAATATTTTTTGTCTCAACCTCTTTATTTTCCGCTCCTACTTCGATTCCAAGATCGCACGCATACACTTCATTCTTTTCGATGATAATACTCTTTCCACCATCGACATATATTCCTGCAGCGAATCCATCACCATAATTTGAGTGTGCTCGGTAAACAGTATTGCCTCTGCAGATTCCGTTTCTTGCGAATTTAGTGCTGAGCCAGGTCTCTCCACCAATAAAATCGATCCCAATATTGTTAACATCATGGACGATATTATTGACGACTTTGAAGAACTTTACGTTCCCATTAAGTGTAAGCGCTTCACTATGTGCGGGGTCGCAATCGTAAATCTTGTTACCGTCGATGAGAATGTGAGAAATTGCTCTGTTGTCATTAGACCCATATATGGTAATGCCCATAGCACCACCATCCTCTCCACCTCCACGAATATTGTGTATCGTATTATTGATCAACTCAATATGACTTCCAGCACCCCAAAAACGAATTCCTGATCCTTCGACAGTATTTAAGTCTTTTATTTCAAAACCCGCGATTCTCAAATAGCTTTTGTTTTCAATATAGATAATGTCATCTGTGTAAGAACTGGGGTTGTTTGGAACTCCTTCACCGCTAATCGTTACATGCTCCCCATTATAATTTGTGAAGGTAATATGACCTTCGCTAGCATTTCCCTCAACATTGATTGCAATTTTTTCGCGGTAAATACCGCCCCGAACAAATACTGTAGAGCCCGCGACAGCTTCATTAGCGGCTTTTTGAATCGTTTGCCAGGGGGCTGAGAATGTACCAGAATTTGAGTCACTGCCATTTGTATCTACGACATACTCGACACCAATGGATTCTGCAGATATCATGTTGTTCATTGTTATCCCAATAAATAAAAAAATGCAAGTTAG
>JBCDHL010000322.1:0-3039 GCA_038750095.1 Chlamydiota bacterium | reverse complement strand
GCTGGTGGTAATTATTCCCGTGGCGAAAAAGATTGGACACCACATGTTGTTATTGATCGTGAATTGGTAACAGGTCAGAATAACAAATCGTCAACGGCTGTTGGGGAGGCAATGACCAAACTCTTGAATAAGTAAGTTTAGATAGTTTGGTTCAGAAGTTAGAATTTACATGAATTATCACTTAAATGATGTACAACGGTTAGTGTATGAGTAATAGCAATTTTCTACTAAACCTTTAAATTTTGTGCAGACCTTTGTTTTATATTTTCATTTTATCTTCTGAACCGCTATTACTATACACAATGTTGTAACACGTTTTGTTCCCTATTGTTAACGTAACATTTTAATAGATACTTTCGAAATGTTTTTAAGAATGAGTCGATTTTGAACTAAAATTAATGTCCTCGCTGTATTTCTCTAATTCGTTTTAAAAAGTCTTTTGTACTTTCATTTTCTTGATCTAGCTGCAAGGATTTTTCGAAACTTCTTTTGGCCTTATTATAGTCCCTTGTTTCAAAGTATACTTTACCTAGGTCACTATTCAGCTTGGCGTTATTAGGCATCAGATCAATACCGTACTTAAAAACTTTAATTGCAGCTTCGGTATTATTCATACCCTTATACCATTCATTTCCTAGCATTGTAATAAGGAAAGGTATACCTGCCTGGGTTAGTTGCTCTTCGCTATAATCAGCAGTACCAAGAGCATTTTCGATAAGCCAGTATGGTTTTTCAGGATTGTTATAGTTCATATAAAACTGCTTTCCTGGGGAGGTATCAGAAAACAAATCTGCCATATTTACCTCATAGTCATCTTTTTTAAACTCTTCTTGTAAATCTAGTTCTATGAACTCTTCAAAATCATGATAGTAATAGACCCGAACTTTCATTTCGGTCAAATCATATATGGTGGAGTATTGAGTTGCAGTAATATCTGTTTGAATCATGTTTTTCATCACACTGCTGCAGTAATCTCGTGTAACATGAGATTTAGTAGAATCTAAATATTCAATCCCTCTCTGATAGTATGCCAATGGTACATCTTTTATTGAAGACATTTGTGAATAGTAGAAATTAGAGAAGGTTTTTTCACTTTCATCACCTATGATCATTTCGTCACCTTCAATAATCAAATAAGTACCCGATTTGTCAATATATACGAGCTGATACTGTGCCATTTCACTTAAATCTAAGCTTTCGTAATAAGCTTTAACCTCTTCAACTGTATTCATAGTTCGCATGGCCGTTCGCAAAGCATCATCCAAATCCATTTCAATTTTACCATTCGATTTTTCAACAGATAGCCAATTGGTTGCAAAACCGTCAACGACCAAACCCATCTCATTGATCGCACCTTGAGCCATACCCATAAATCCAACATACATAACTGAATAACGTCCAGCATCTTTGTTCTCAAACCAAATCTGGGTGTTAGGTGTAATCCAATCCTCGTTGTTACCTACTATTGTTTTTCCATCCAAGGTAACTTTATACATTGTACATGAAAAGCCATTTTGGAGTGCTATTAATAAGAATATCAATCCAAGTAAACACGATCTAACCATAGTATTCTCTGTTTAAATTATTTATTGTGCAAGCTTACTTAAAAGGTTGTGGATTTTAGCATCCTAGACTTTCGAGAATATCCAGAAAAGGAATTTTGGACAAATTAACCTCTTGATATTCTCTACTGTTCTTGCCTATTTGGGCTTGCTTGTTTTTAAATTAAGTTTCTAAAAATGATGATGAAGTAGACCCAGGTCGGTTAAAATTTGACATCACAGTACATTCAATATAAAAGTCTAATTATAGTTTTGAGTCGATAAATTCGATTGCCACGATTATATTTTTATCTCGTTCTAGATTTTCGAAATTGTGTTGCTTGACAACCTTTATATCTGGGATAATGGTTTTGGTAAAACATGCAGATCTATCTGTTCCGTAGCTTTCTGTAATTGCCGCTTTTGTATCATAAGGCAACTCATATAGGTCGTTTGCGGTGGTCATTCCATAGGTTTCCTCACCCACTACTATAGTATTTTTACGACCTCTGAAACCAAGAATTACAAATTCTCCCGCACTAGTTGTCATAATACCTGAAATCAATGCGACGGGCACATGGGGCTTTGGCTTTAAGGTTGGTCTTATAGATGTATTTTTTGCATGATTCTTATAAAGTGTACCGTCATGAATACTTGTAAGCGTTCTTACATTTTTATCGATATCAAGTGACAGATGTGTACTTCCATTTCCTAACAAATGATACAATCCCGCAAGCATCACATTCGAGTTACCACCTACATTCAATCGAAGATCAATGATCCATCCCTTGATATTGTTTGATTGTTCAACTTCTGCAATGGCGTCGTATATCTTTTGACCCGCTTGATCTAACTCCTTTTGTGAGGCATCCTTTAATAACATGCTAGGTATGAGTAGGTAGCCATATTCTTTATTGATAACTTTCGCTTCTAAGGACTTTCCACTTTCGTATGCGTCGGCAAGACTTTGATTGAATTGATCATGGCTCAGCTGTTTGCCCAATGTACTTTTGTACCAGTTCTTCTGCGAAAACAGCAACAAGTGATACCCTCCAATGGTATCAAATAGCTCAACTGTATTTGTTAAGGATTCTTCAAACGAATTGCTTTTTAATGCCTTCTCAATGATATGAGGTTTTAAGCTAGGCCAATCCACATCTGCAGCGTGCAGATAATTCTCCTCTAATTGTTCAAACAACTCTTCATAAAAAGTTTGGATACTGTCTATGACAGTAGCTGAGTTGTTTTGGCCATATGTAATCGCTGAAAGACATAGAGCGAATAAAATTGTAAATACAAAATTTGTTCTCATAGTGTTGTAATCGAATTTAATAAGGACAAAACTAAAAGCTGACCGAACGTTTTAGAGGAGTGTGGAGGTGAAGCATATCCAGAAAAAAAAATCTGGATAGATTATTCCTCCAATGATTTTTTGTATCCGGCGCCTGGAAATCGAAGGGCTCTTTGGCGGCGTCTTCAGCCAGAGCGATAATCAGGT
>JBCDHL010000321.1:0-3040 GCA_038750095.1 Chlamydiota bacterium | reverse complement strand
GAAACAGCACCCCGTCTTCATAGACTAAGCAAGGTGATTTTTCCCATCGTGAGACTTCTTGAGTGGTCAACAAAAAAAGTCATCTCCTACTTCCCTTCTTCAACAAGAGGTGGTAAAGAGGGAGAAGAAGGAGACTTAGTCATTGACAACACTCTCACCCCTCTGAATAGACAGTACATCTTGAACATGGTTAAAATCGACCAAACTAAAGTCAAAGACATTTTTCATGAGTGGGAACACGTCGATTTCATTCATGAAAGCTCTTCGATTGAAGAGTTGGAAAAAATGTTAATTACTTCAGGGCATACTCGACTACCTGTAGAGAAAGATGGAGAGGTGATTGGGGTCTTGAACTCTAAAGAATTCTTTGCTTTTCAAAAAACCGGACAAACCACATGGCTCAATTTGGTTCGGAAACCTGTGAAAATGCAGACGAACACCCTTATTTTAAACGCGCTCAAAGTGCTCCAATCTGGAGGAACGGCACACATGGCAATTGTGTATCGTGGTAAAGAATTAGCAGGTATTGTCACCATGGAAGATATTTTTGAGGAGATTGTTGGAGATATCTACGATGAAGATGATCATGGATCGATAGAGAAAATACTTTCACGAACAAAATATTGATCTAGACTTTGTACATTTTCTGGAAGAAGATACTGAGAGAAGCAGAGCCCTGCGTAATAAATTTTGAAACACGATCGGTATAACCTTCCCGAAAAATTTATTTAGTAGGGCAAAGCTTCCCTCTGTAGATGAGTTCAGAAAATGTACAAAGTCTGGATAACTATTGATGTCCCGGAAAAAGACGATTCAAAACGAACGACTCAAATGAATTAATTGCAAAATTGTCAGAAGACTGCTTAAGAAGCGATACATGTACCTTGCCTAAAGAAGGTAGCTCATCATTTTCCAATATTTTTAGTTGAGAAGGAACGAGTGTTCTGGGTAGAACCGTCAATCCAATTCCAGCCTTTGTTGCTCCCGTTGTTCCTGCGTAGCTTGTACTAGTAAATGCTAGCCGCCAATGTTTACCTGCAGACTCTAAGGTTTGAATAGCCCTGGAGCGATAAATACAAGGTTGTGGAGCAAGAACAAGAGGAACGGGTTTTGAATCATCAACAGGACCACCATCGTAGACCCATACCAGGTCCTCACTCCAGATGAAGTGTCCATTAGGAAAATCTTCCGGACGGTTCATCTTAACAAGAACGAGGTCATACTCCCCTTGCCTAAATTTTTGATAGAGATTGACAGTTAAATCACACTCTACATTCAATACAATTCTCGGATGGATGCGTGAATATTCAACAAGGACATCTGTAAGATAAATACTTGCAAAGTCTTCTGGCAATCCGAATCTGACTTCACCTTGAAGTTGTGGTTCTTTAAATCGATCCAGTAATTCTTGGTGGAGTTCTAAAACCTGTTTTGCATAGGCGAGAAATATTTCTCCCTCTGGAGTGAGGGTTACCCTACTTCCTCTTTTGAATAAGGTTCGATCGATAGACTTTTCAAGTTTAGCTATTTGCTGGCTGATTGCCGACTGAGTGCGGCCAACAGTTTTACTTGCCTTCGTGAAGCTTCCCGTTTCGGCAATGATTAGGAAAGCGTGCAATGTGAGAGGGTCAAAAGTCATTATTTTTTCTTATAATATGCATTAACATTATTAATTTCCCTAATTTTACTATACCCTTCTATAATGAGTCAAGAATTAGGAGGTAATGGCTATCCGATGTTCACGATCTCAAAAATAAAAAATATTTTATAAAGGACATTGATGCATTTAATACAACTCACTCAGTTATTCTATTTTGACTTTTTGGCACTCTGTATGACAGGACTCGTCCTCTTTCTGGGTCTTAATATTGTCGTATTTTCAACACGTTACATGCAAGGAGATACAACATACCGCAGCTACTTCTTACGTCTCCTATGTCTGGTGGTTTCGTTGGTATTCATGGTCTCATCTAATCATTTGATCGTGTTTTTTCTAGCTTGGCTAATCAGTAACTTCCTCATGAGTCGATTGATGATACATAAATCAAGCTGGCAAGCGGCCTCCTATTCAGGAACTATAGCTCTAAAAAATTTTTTCATTGGTCTCTTTTTCTTGGGTACTGCATTTGTGATTTTGTATCTAAAAACTGGCACTCTCTCCATTTCTTCCATTTGTCAAACAACAGAACAGACACCACTCATAAGAGTTTCATTATCGCTCTTGCTTTTAGCAGCTATGACACAATCAGCAATCTGGCCATTTCACCGTTGGCTGATGAGCTCACTCAACTCTCCAACTCCTGTTTCAGCCATCATGCACGCAGGAATAGTCAATGGAGGAGGGTTCATACTCCTTCGGTTTGGCACATTATTTGCAAACGACCAGATGATGCTCCAGATCATTTTTATCATCGGGGTCTTGACAAGTGTCGTATTTACGACCTGCAAATTGATGCAACATGATATCAAACGCTCACTTGCTGCCTCAACAATCGCTCAAATGGGATTTATGTTTGCTCAATTTGGTCTCGGACTTTACTCAGTTACACTAGCGCACATCATCCTACATGGTTTGTACAAATCGTTTCTATTTCTCAACTCAGGAAGTTCTGTCTACCAAAAGCACTACCAATCCACTCATGAGGCTAGTTCACCTACTCGTGTATTACTGTCAAGCCTCTGTGCAGCAATCACCCTCATCATATTTTGCTTAACAAAACAGCAACAAATTTTTCCTAGCAATGCCCATCTGATTCCTCAACTCATTTTAACAATTACAAGTTTCCAACTCGCTTTTGGCTTACTCTCCCAGAAATTTAAAGGCAAAGAGCTACTTTCAGCTTCACTAATCTGCTCCTTTACAGGTTTTTATTACGGTTCACTCCTTTTTTTCATCGAAAATGTCTATGGATTAACTTTCGGAACCGGAGCACAAACACTAAATGCTATCTACCTGAGCGGAACAGCCATTCTAGTTATATCCTGGATACTGTTTATGTATGGTAGGTCATTAATCGCTAATTTTTTAGGGCAAGAGAAT
>JBCDHL010000320.1:0-3052 GCA_038750095.1 Chlamydiota bacterium | reverse complement strand
ATAGTTTGTACTTCTTTCGACTCAAGTTCACCGATGATGTAGGACGGCATGTTGCAGTTCTTTTTGTAAAAACAAATTTTGGAAATGGCATTTTTCCTAATTGAAATATTATTTCCAATTGGCTTATGAAAAGATTGGTAAAAGCGGTAGTGAGTTTAGAATTTAGTGGTGAGAGATGCAACGGTTTCATGATTTATCTCGAGAGGAAGAAAGAGTCATTAAACACAAAGGAACCGAGCTTCCTGGATCGGGTGACTATGATCATTTTGAAGCCTCGGGAATTTATGTTTGTAGACGGTGTGATTCTCCTCTATATCAATCATCTGATAAGTTTTCTTCAGGTTGTGGCTGGCCTAGTTTTGATGATGAAGTAGAAGGTGCTGTGCAAAGGATCGCAGATGGTGATGGGCAGCGGACAGAAATTCTTTGTCAAGCATGTGGAGCCCACCTTGGCCATGTCTTCACTGGAGAGATGTTAACTGTCAAAAATATGAGGCACTGTGTGAACTCTATTTCGCTCTCATTCATTCCTGCCACTACAGATGAGGGCTTTGAGAGGGCTATTTTTGCTGGTGGTTGCTTTTGGGGAGTCGAACATTTGTTCAAAGACGTTAAGGGTGTAGTTCGGACAAAAGTAGGTTACATCGGAGGAACGGTCGTTAACCCAACGTATGAAGAGGTCTGCTCAGGACTCACCCAACACGCTGAAGCAATCGAGGTGATTTTTGATCAATCCAAAATAAGTTATGAAGAAATAGCGAAGCTCTTCTTTGAAATTCATGATCCTGATCAAGGAAACCGCCAGGGCCCAGATATTGGTAGTCAATATCGTTCGGCAATTTTTTATTTTACAGAAGAACAACGTGACGTAGCTTTGAAATTGATTGATATATTAGAAAATCAGGGTGTTAATGTTACAACAGAGGTAATCCCTGCAGGACCCTTTTATTCGGCTGAAGATTATCATCAGCATTATTATGAAAAGACAGGGCATACTCCATACTGTCACCGGAGGGTGCGAAAGTTTAATTAATTTGATCCTTGGAACAATCAATTGGTTAGGCATAAAATGAAAAAAATCGAATTTCAATACGACCCTGAAATTGTCGTCAATCATCGGCTATTTAAGGGGCTCTCATCTGACTTTATCCACTCTTTTACGAAACATCAAGAAGCGTACAGTCTTGATTTTCAGGAAGAGTCATTTTTTGAGCCACCCAAAGAAACTAACCACTTTGAAATATGGATTGTCCTAAGTGGACAAGTGTTGATCACCTTTAAAAACGATGCCGGTCAGGTAATTCAGCGGAAGTTATCACCAGGAGATCACTTTGCTACTTTAAGTGCTTTAGTGGGAACTGGGGGATCGTGCCATGTTAAGGCAGAAAAAAATACGTATCTCATTAAGATCCCTCTTCATTTCATGGATTTCGGCACCAATCCCGAAATTTCAGTTTTGCTTCGTAGGATCATTCAAGCATTTTGTGAGTATCGCGCGCATCAGAGAAAAGTCGACGTCTCTCAATGTATCGCCTGTATACCCGGTAGTGATACTTTTGAAAAATATGTAAAGTTCTTTTTGGAACGTGCCATCTCTTATTTTCAGAAGCTTGGAAAAACAGCGATCCTTTCTGAGGATAACTACAAAAGTGTACTTTATATCGATGAAAATGATCGACTAGCTGTCGAAGAAGTCGTTTTCAAGTTGATGAGTATTCAAGAAGAGTATCCCTACCTAATACTTCTTCCTTCAGAACATGATTTACTTTGGACTAAAGCTTGTATTCTTTACGCAAATACAACTTTATACTTTGTAGGAGCCGAGAATAAGGTTGCGCCGACTCGAATAGCAAAACAATGTTTTGAGATAAGCTGTGAAAAAGGAACAGTTTATGATGCAACAATTGTCTTTTGTCATGAATCTTCCATGCATCATCAATCAAGCTTGAAGGATTGGAAGAAACAATTACACGTAGATAGACATTATCATGTCCTCCTCAAGGAAGAAAAAGATATTGCTAGACTCGTTCGACTTTTCACAAATAATTCCATAGGGCTTGTTTTAGGGAGTGGTGCAGGCCGAGGAATCAACCATATTGGGATTTACAGAGCTCTTACTGAGGCAAATATACCAATAGATATTGTGGGAGGAACGAGTGTTGGTTCGATATTGGGAAGTCTTATTGCTAGGAGACTGACCTGGCAGGAATGTGTCGAGAATGTGAAGAACTTTCTAAGTTCCTTAGGATCCCTTCATTACTCATTTCCGGTATTGTCCCTTGTTGATATCGATGCATTTGAAGCTCTTACTAGGCCTCTTGTAACAGAAGGATACATTGAAGATTACCATATCAACTATTTTTGTGTTGCACTGAGTTTAGTTCATACATCACTAATCGTTCATCAGAGTGGCAGAGCTGTTGATGTTATTAACTCAAGCTGTGCTCTCCCCGGAATCTTTCCACCAATAGAAATCGACGGTGATATCCTGGTTGATGGCGGGGCGATCTCCCCTCTTCCCGTAGAACCAATGATTGATCTGTTCCAGCCAGGTTTCATCATTGCTATTGACGTGACAACGGAAACAACCTTGAAAGGGGGGGAAGTTCCCAAACAGGAGGCTCAATCGTTATTTCAAAAATTCTTTTCGACCTCTCATAAGCCGCGGTATTCTCTTCCACAAATTATCATGAGTCTATGCGAAACTAGCGGAACGATCAGCAGAAAGAAGATTCTCGAAGAAAACTTATCTGATCTTTATCTCACTCCTTCTTTGGAAAATATTCCACTGATCCCAAATGCTGAGGAAACCGAAACAATTATTGATAGGTGCTATCATGAATACAAGGATCAAGCTTTAGAATGGTATAAAAAGCTCAGCGAAAAGAACCCTTTAGTATGAATCCGGTACCTGCTATTTGTTTCTTAAATTAGACATCACTTGATTATTCTTTTGTTCATAGCGAACCCTAGAAAGAAAAAGCAATAGCTTGCTTTATACTGAATGAAATTGGAAATTACGCTTGATAGTCATTCTTTTTGCCTCTGACTT
>JBCDHL010000319.1:0-3067 GCA_038750095.1 Chlamydiota bacterium | reverse complement strand
GTCTTCAACTTCAAAATCTCCCAAGTCCTCATCATACTTATCAAACTCTACTCTACACATTACGTTTACCTTGAACTTTGCTTGACCAATTAAACCAGCATAAACAATACAAGCTTGTTGAACTAATTCATTAAAGTGAGATGACATCATAATTTTACGTTTATCATCACTATATATGCTTACTTCAAATTATATTGAGAGAATTCAAATTATATTGATTATGTGACAAAAGGTCTACATTGTATATAGAAGATAACTGTATGTCTAAATTATATGGATTTCGTATAACTTCGGCAAATGTTTTATCATTATATCGTTTACCAGGTTTCGCATCTACTGTTTCAGTGCCGCTTGGATTTTCTTGGAATACTACCTTCCCTTCTACACTATTTGCCAAATGTTTCTTAGAGTTTCTATGCTTAGCCATAGAAGCCCTGTGCACATATTTGTTGCAAGTCTCACAAAAGCTTGCGTCCATTTTATACGCAAAAAATCTGAAGTTTTTCTAGGACTATTTTCCACTTAAGATACTACAAAATTGCTTGTTTTTTACCGATCTTAGAATCCAATTTCGAGACTTTTTAAAACCTGTCTATTGCTTTGAAATGTGAAATTACTTTTCAGAATCTCTTGTTCATAATGAATACCCAGAATTTTCTCCTTCTTTTCATCTTCTATCAGATACTCTGGTGGTTTTTCATCCAAAACTTGGTGTATGCGGAAAAGTTCATAAGACCAGTTTGTTGTATCACCCTTGCTGAAAATTGTTCTTTTGTCTGGTATTCTCACCAAGTCACCAACCTCATACCTCGGTTTTCTGAATTTACGCTTATCAACCATTTGTGCATACACTGCATCTTCGTTTTCTTTTTTCGATGCTTCTACAGGAGTCATTTTGATTGACCCATGTTTTCTATTGTTGTACTTTTCTAACACTGTTTCTAGTTTACCGATCCAATTTGCTTTTCCCTCGATAAAAACAGGGATAGTTAGCATTTCTCGGAGAGTTCTGTTGAATCTTTCTATGAACACAGCTTTCAATTCGCTATAGGTGGAATACATTTCCATATTATGTTTTGATAAAAATGATTTGAAAACCGTGTTATAAAATTCTTTCCCTTTATCACACCATATCCGTTTGGGTTTGCGACCTGACTCGAGAATTACCTTAAAAGCTTCTGAAACTGAATTTGAACTTTTGCTTTCAATAGGTATAGCCCATGCAAACCTTGAAAATATATCTATACAAGTTAGAATAAATTTGAATCCTTTGTTGTACTTTGCCAATTGTGATTGATCAACTAGATCAATGGACCAAGTCTCATCTATATGTTTAGGAGTTACTTTTTCTCTCGGAAACTTTTTAATAGTTTTTGCAAACAATTCTTTAACTAAATCGTGTTTTTGTGCTTGTGTTACTTTCTTTTCAACCATTTATTGTAGTAATTATTTTTTCATCTTGGTTTTGTCAAATATAACCCTGATCCATCAGTTAATGTACCTATTCTCACCCCCTTACCAGTTGCTAGGAATTTTCCAGCCTGCGTACCTGCTGTTAAAATTGCCGCAGGATTCTTTGTTGCACCAGCCATTCCTAAATTCATGGCTACATTCAAAGCTTTCTCAGGGTTCTTCGCAATGTTTTTACCCACTTTTTTCCCTAATTTACCCAAATGCTGGAAGATCGACCCCAGACCCTCTCCTACTACAGTGGAATCACTAACAAAAACTGATTTAGTTCTACCACAAACTGTGCAAGTTCCTTGAAGGTATTTCTTTCCGTTTTTGGCTATATGCCCAACTATGTTTTTTGTTGGGGAGTAGTGTCCTTTGATTCCTTTTCTGGGATTACCTGAACCAACACAATAACTGTTTGTTTCAAAGTTTTTCTTTGCTGCCATTTTCAGAAATAAATATCCAAATTTTAAAATGATGCGTATTCTGGTAGAGCACTTGGAGTTGTATCAACATTTGGTGGATCACACTGGTTTGTTGTCATCTTGTGATATCTGAACTTAAAGCATTTTAGATTGATCTTAACTTCGATGTCTCTGCGTTGCTCAAGTTTTTTGACAACAAAACAGTTTGTAGAGCCTCAATGAGTTCTTGTTTGAATTCTGTTGAAATATTAGCATCAAAAGAAGTGGAGTTTGATAAACTCTTTTTCTCTGTTTTGTAATGATCGAACTTAGATACTAAACTTTTGTACTCGTTTTCATTAACTACTTTGTCTGCAATTGCATCTTTATATAATTTCTCAAACTCTGCTTTATAAAGCTTAGCTAGAGTTATTGTTCTTGCATATCTCCGTCTCTTTTTATCCAGAAAGTATCCTGCTGTTATCATTACTGCACCTCCAGCAGCCAGTGCAGCAGATGTAATTGGTATGGCTACAACAGACCCTACACCAGTTGCTGTTATTATTGCTCCTGCTGACAAGCCAGCTATTGATCCAGTAACTTCTATTGTTATCATAGCTTGTTGAAACTTTTTGCACTGTTCATTTTTCTTTATATACTTTTCAACCTCAGTTTCAAAGAAAAACCTTTTGGTCTCTATGTCAGTTACACTAACGTTGAAATTCCTCTCATTCTTGAGTCTTTCATCAATTTTGTAATCCAGGTTATCTTTGTGTAATTCATACCTCAGTTCTGGAAAACTTTTCTCGCCTGCCATTTTTATAGTAAACTTTCTTTTGTTCTTTTATGTCATCTCCTATTACCTCATTTTTCTTTTTCAGTCAAGTTCATCATGTTTAAAAAGTTATCTCTGTGCAGCTTTTGCTCTTCAATTTTGTCCTCTAGGATTGTGAGTAGGGACTTAATATCTCTGTTGGTGAAGCCAGCGTCTTTTAATAGCTTTTTATTTAAAGCCGCTGGCTTCACCAACAGAGATATAAAGTCACTACTCATAATCTTAGAGGACAAAATTAAAGAGCAAAAGCTGCACAGAGATAACTTTGTAGACATGATGACCTTGACTGAAAGAGAAAAACGAGATAATAGGAGATGACATAGAAGAACAAAAGAAAGTTTACTATGAAAATGACAGGTGAGAAAAGTTTTCC
>JBCDHL010000318.1:0-3072 GCA_038750095.1 Chlamydiota bacterium | reverse complement strand
ACATTTTCCTGAATTAGAAAATATAAGTAGTCCCTTTCGGAATCATCCAATTGAACGAAGCAATAGGCATTTTCAGGTTCTTGATTTGCCGGGTTCTTTGCAGATACAGAATAGTTAATTAAAAGAAGTATTGGTAAGAGAAAATTTTTCATAATTCTTATGTCCTGGTTGAGTGTGAATTTTCGGAATAGTGATAGACCTTATTGTTTTTGCTATCCTCCACCTTTTTTTGCTTCGATCCCTTTTTCTTTTAAAAGATCGATAATACGAGCTACATGGTCTCCCTGAATTTCAATTTGCTGTTGTTTGACTGCACCACCTACTCCAAGCTTCTGTTTAATCTCTCTACATATTTCTTTTAGTGAGTATTCATTCATCGCTAGTCCAGCAATGACTGTAACAGCTTTCCCTCCTCGGCCTTTGACTTCACGTCTGACACGCACTTTACCAGACCCCAAAATTTTCTCTTTTTTCAGAACATCACAGAGACACGAACGTTGGATTTCTCCACACTCAGGGCAAAGCCTTCCCTTTTCTGTTGAGTAGACAACACGATTCATCATTATCTCCTATTATGCTAGAAATTCTTCCCATAGGTCTGACAAAGCCAAGATCCGACAGTCCCATGTATGATTTGCCATGACTTCTTGCCTACCTGCTTCAGCTACGTGTTGCCTCAGCTCTTCATCAGCAAGAAATTTGTTGAGTTTTGCATTGACATCTTCAAGTTTATAAGACTGATAGAAAAGGATGTTTTTCTCATCTTCGAAAAAGTCCTTAAGGAAAACATTTTCATTCGTCATGGAGAGTGCACCACATGCAAAAGCATTGAACACACGGTCATGGCTCCCTTCTTTATTTTGTGAGTAACAGTTGAGCACTATTTTCGATCGTTTCATCAACTCTATCGTATCATAGAAACTAGCCGGTTCATGGAGGGTAATGTTTTTATACTTATCACCCAACACTTTTTCCCAACCCGGGTGCCCCTGCTGATGTCCATTGAGAAGAGTAACTTTTGCATCGGTAATCGATTTTACAAAATCTACTCTCTCTTTTCCTTTGATATAACCCTCTATCAACATGAGAGGCAAAGCCAGATCGAAACCGATCTTTTTGGGATTCTCAGAGAGACCTAAATGAGCCTTATACGCATCAGAAAACGCTTTCATAAACGAAGTTTGATTATCCGACAAGGTTATTTCAATAGCATCATCCATCACCTTACAGACTATTTTAGGAAGTAGCTTCCACCACTCTTCCCTTAAAGATTCATAGTCCATAAATGTCGCTGGCATGAGAACATCTATATCTCTATCAATCTTTGGATCAGGAGATAAGTTTTTATCAACACCATTTGGAAAGAAATAGGAGCGTTCAAACCCCATATCATCCATGAATTCACAGCCATATCGATCATCACACCCAACGTACACATAAGGACTACCGATCACTTCATGAAACCGATAAGGGGGGGCTGTCAAATAAGAAAAGTAGGGTTTTTTGATAATATCACATAACATCTGGCGCTCCTTATTGAAAGGAACACCATTCATTCCGAAAAGGAAGTCAGGAGGGTCATTTACAGATGAAGAGAAAAAATCATCTGAAGATACCAGTCTACAATCATACTCCAACCTAACGAACGCTTCATATATCTTCTTTAAAAGATAGGTTAGCACCAAATAATTACTTCTGGGAGGTATCAAAAAATCGATCTTTTTAGACATACTCTTACTTGTCTTTTGAATCTTCTTTTTTCGCTGCCTGTTCCTGCTTCATTCTTAATATGACCGGCTCAAGTTCTTGGAGTAATATTTCTACCCTTGAATCCCATGTATGCTCTGTTAGCACGAGTTCCTTACCCGCTTTTGCGACCTTTTCTCTTTTGACGTTGTCAGACAGATACTCGTTCACACTTCTATTTAGATCTTCCAAGCGAGAGGTTTGGTAAAGTACAATGTTTTGATCGCTTAAGAAATGTTCCTTGAGGTAAATGTTCTCATTCGTAAAGACCAAAGCCTCACTACCCAAACCGTAAAAAATACGTTCATGAGCTCCATTTTTTATCCATGGAGAAGCGTTTAATAGAATCTTACTCTGACCTAAAATTTCTAGTGCTTGCATATATGGAACAGGTTCATGCACAACATGGTTTTTATTTTTTTTATCTAAATACTGTTCCCAATTTGCAGTTTCTGAAGCACTACCAAAAATATCAACTCTAGCATCTTTGATCGCATTGATTGCGTCTATTCGACTTTTCCCCTTGATATACATTTCTAAATCGTCCATTACACCAATAAAGTCAATTTTTGTAGGATTTAGAGAATAGCTCAATTCCATCTGTCTATCGACAGCTTGAACAAGGGCTTCTATATACGATGTAGATGAATCAGACAAAGTGACTTCTACAGCTTCATCCATTGCTTGACAAACGGCAGAGTCATACTTCTCTTCCCATTGACGGCGATTCCCCTCGTAATCAATCAAAGAACACAAGACTGCTACATCATAACATCGATCTACCCCTTCATCGATATGGATATTTTTATCAACTCCATGAGGCATGAAAAGGACGTTTTTCGATTTTAGTCCACGGAAAAACTCACAACTAAATTGATCAGAACAAACAATCGCTGTCAATGGGCTATATGTTAGAGGGATAAAGAGATTCTGTGAGTCGACAATAAAAGCTACATGAGGAATGCCAATCATGTCACAAAAGAAATTTCCTTTCTCGTCAGGGAGGAGTCCATTTAAGGATAAGGTACAGTCGGGGGTGTCTTTTATGAGCGCATCGATGAAGGGTGCAGGGTTGTGATAGTCTGCTTCAAGAACACGTGTTCTGACCCCGTGCCTTTCTAAAGCTTCAGCAATGTTTTGAGTGAAATGATGCAAAACCCCATATTGACTTCTTGGGGGCATAAATAGGTCTATTCGTTTAACCATTTGTTCCTTCCTAAATTGTTATTCCTCAAAACCAAAAGGGGATCTATGTGGGCAATTAAAACGAACGTAATTTCGAAACACGTACGGTTTATTCACTTTAAAGGAATCCACCCCTTTTTT